>NZ_CP130630.1:8327500-8552500 GCF_030551255.1 Streptomyces sp. NL15-2K | reverse complement strand
TCGACGAGTCGATGACCACGAAGACCGAGATGATGCCCTCGTCGCCGAGGATCTTGCGGTCCTTCAGGGCCGGCTCGCCGACGTCGCCGACCGACAGGCCGTCGACGTACACGTAACCCGCCTGGACCTTGCCCGAGATCTTGGCCTTGCCCTCGATGAGGTCGACGACCACGCCGTCCTCGGCGATGACGATCCGGTCGTGCGGGACGCCGGTCAGGGCGCCCAGCTCGGCGTTGGCCCGCAAGTGGCGCCATTCGCCGTGGACCGGCATCAGGTTCCTGGGCCGGCAGATGTTGTAGAAGTACAGCAGCTCGCCGGCCGAGGCGTGGCCTGAGACGTGGACCTTCGCGTTGCCCTTGTGGACCACGTTCGCGCCCCAGCGGGTCAGGCCGTTGATGACGCGGTAGACCGCGTTCTCGTTGCCGGGGATCAGTGACGACGCCAGGATCACCGTGTCGCCCTGGACGATGCGGATCTGGTGGTCGCGGTTCGCCATGCGGGACAGGGCTGCCATGGGTTCGCCCTGGGAGCCCGTGCAGACCAGGACGACCTCGTGGTCCGGCAGGTCGTCGAGTGTCTTGACGTCGACCACCAGGCCCGGCGGCACCTTCAGGTACCCCAGATCTCGTGCGATGCCCATGTTGCGGACCATCGAGCGGCCGACGAAGGCGACCCGGCGGCCGTACTCGTGGGCCGCGTCCAGGATCTGTTGGATGCGGTGGACGTGGCTGGCGAAGCTGGCCACGATGATCCGCTTGCGGGCGCTCGCGAAGACCTGCCGCAGGACGTTCGAGATGTCCCGCTCGTGCGGGGTGAAGCCGGGGACCTCGGCGTTCGTGGAGTCGGAGAGAAGGAGGTCGATGCCCTCCTCGCTCAGACGTGCGAAGGCGTGGAGGTCCGTGAGGCGGTTGTCCAGCGGAAGCTGGTCCATCTTGAAGTCGCCCGTGTGGACCACCATGCCGGCGGGCGTGCGGATGGCCACCGCGAGGGCGTCGGGGATGGAGTGGTTGACCGCGACGAACTCGCAGTTGAACGGGCCGATGCGCTCGCGATGCCCTTCCGTCACCTCGAGGGTGTACGGGCGGATGCGGTGCTCCTGGAGCTTGGCCTCGATCAGGGCGAGGGTCAGCTTGGAGCCGATCAGCGGGATGTCCGGCTTCTCCCGGAGGAGGAACGGGACGCCTCCGATGTGGTCCTCGTGGCCATGGGTGAGGACGATGCCCTCGATGTCGTCGAGGCGGTCCCGGATGGACGAGAAGTCCGGCAGGATCAGGTCGATCCCGGGCTGCTCCTCCTCGGGGAAGAGCACTCCGCAGTCGACGATCAGAAGGCGGCCTCCGTACTCGAAGACCGTCATGTTTCGGCCGATCTCTCCGAGGCCGCCGAGTGGGGTGACCCGCAGGCCGCCTTCGGGGAGCGGCGGCGGCGGGCCGAGTTCAGGATGCGGATGACTCAAAAGACTCTCCTCAACCACACGCGCCACGTACCGGTGGGCACGTGGCGCGCATGACGTTCGTGCAGAAGCAGTTGTCTTGGAAAACGCAGGCACCGGTGGCCTGCTTATTCAGTTGTGAAGTCTGGTTGCGCGACGCTGCGCGCGAAGTCTGTTGCTAGAGCTGTACCCCGCCCGCGGCAAGATCGATCTTGAGCTGCTCGATCTCCTCGGGTGCGAGCTCGACCATGGGGGCGCGCAGCGGTCCGGCGGGCAGGCCCTGGAGGGCGAGCGCCGCCTTCGTCGTCATGACGCCCTGGGTGCGGAACATGCCCGTGTAGACGGGGAGCAGCTTCTGGTGGATCTCGGTGGCCTTCTGGACGTCGCCGGAGACGAACGCCTCGACCAGTGCGCGCAGGTCCGGGGTGACGACGTGGCCGACGACCGAGACGAAGCCGACCGCGCCGACCGAGAGCAGCGGCAGGTTCAGCATGTCGTCGCCGGAGTACCAGGCGAGGCCGGAGCGGGCGATGGCCCAGCTGGCCCGGCCGAGGTCGCCCTTGGCGTCCTTGTTGGCGACGATCCGCGGGTGCTCGGCGAGGCGGACGAGCGTCTCGGTGTTGATCGGGACGCCGCTGCGGCCGGGGATGTCGTAGAGCATGACGGGGAGCTCGGCGGCGTCGGCGATGGCCCTGAAGTGGCGGTACAGGCCCTCCTGCGGGGGCTTGTTGTAGTACGGCGTCACGATCAGGAGGCCGTGTGCGCCCACCTTCTCCGCGGCGCGGGCCAGCTCGATGCTGTGGTGGGTGTCGTTGGTGCCGACGCCGGCGACGACGTGGGCTCGGTCGCCGACGGCCTCCAGGACGGCCCGTACGAGATCCGCTTTCTCCGCATTGCTGGTGGTGGGGGACTCGCCGGTGGTGCCGTTGATGATCAGGCCGTCGTTGCCTGCGTCCACCAGGTGGGCGGCGAGCCGCTGCGCGCCGTCGAGGTCGAGTGCGCCGTCCGCCGTGAAAGGCGTGACCATGGCGGTGAGGACCCGCCCGAAGGGGGTCTGCGGAGTGGAGGTCGGAGCCATGGGTAACACGCTACTCGTTGCTCAGGGCGGGGTCTGCCCTCGGGGCAGGCGACAAGTCGTGACAAAGATGGAGCCCGGCACTGCCTGCTCGGGGGTTCAAGCAGTGCCGGGTCCGTTTGATCAGGCTAGATGAACTTCTCCAAATGCCGCAATACGGACACTTCGCCAGGCTGGTCCGTACATGTGTGCCCGAGGGGAGAACGCAGGTGCGTTACGGCGCCACACGGCCGTTCGCATTGAAGGCGGCGTGGGTGAGTGGCATGAGCTCGGCCCACTCGGCCTCCATCTTCTCGCCGACCATCTCGATCTCCCGCTGCGGGAAGGACGGGACCTTCGCCAGTTCGTGCTGGGTACGCAGGCCGAGGAAGTGCATCAGCGAGCGGGCGTTGCACGTGGCGTACATCGAGGAGAACAGGCCGACCGGGAGGACCGCGCGGGCGACCTCGCGGGCGACGCCCTGCGCCAGCATCTGCTGGTAGGTCCGGTACGCCTGGCGGTACGACTCTTCCATGGCGTGTCCGACGAGCTCGTGCTGCTCCGGGGTGCCCTCGACGAACACGTACTTGCCCGGTCGGCCCTGCTGGACGAGCTTCCGTGACGTGTCCGGCACGTAGAACACGGGCTGCAGTTCCCTGTACCGGCCGGACTCCTCGTTGTACGACCAGCCCACGCGGTGCCGCATGAACTCGCGGAAGACGAAGATCGGGGCGCTGATGAAGAAGGTCATCGAGTTGTGCTCGAACGGGCTGCCGTGCCGGTCGCGCATGAGGTAGTTGATCAACCCCTTCGACCGCTCCGGGTCCTTCTTCAGCTCGTCCAGGGACTGCTCCCCGACGGTCGACACACGGGCCGCGAAGAGCACGTCGGAGTCCGCCGCGCTGTGTTTGACCAGTTCAACGGTGACATCGCTGCGGAGGTCGATCTTGAATTCGTCGTCGGGGGTGGGGGTCACGATGCGGAGGGTCCTTCCCATCTTGTCGCTTGGCGACGCCACTCTACGGCGCCGGTCGGCGCCGGGCAGCGCCCACCAAACGGGACGTTCACTGTCGTGCCCGAGTGAAGTTGGTGAAACCGGGCACCTTTTGGGGCACTCGCGCGTCTGTATTGGTGCCACCGATTCGTTCTATCCCTGAAGGGAGAAGCACCCCAATGTTGCGTCGGCGCGAGCCCGTACCGTTCGCCTTCCTCTCCGAAGCCGACAGGTTCCGCAGCAATGTCACTCCCCCACCCCGTGAGCGGGCGTCCGTGAGTCAGATAGCCGGGCGCTGGCTCCTGGGGCTCACGGTCGTCGCCGGACTCGTGGGTTCCCTGGTTCTGGGGATGCCGGCGCTCTCACCCGACCAGTCGTCCGGGCAGACACAGCAGTCCCAGGCGTCCGAGGGGCGCTGAGCCGGAGCTGACTCCATCCGGACCCCGAGATTGGTGAGCAGGGACAGGGGTCGATAACCTCACCGGCACAGCCCACGCATGGATTGAGTGAGGACCAGCCGTGCCCCTGCCCTTCCTGACGGCCGACCGCGCATTCGAGGCAGCCGACGACATCGCGTTGCCCTTCGACGACCGCGACCGCTGGCGGCGCCCCTACCGGCCCGGCCCGTGGCGTGTGGGCGTGGCCGCGATCCTGCTGCTGCTCGCCTCGTACGTGCTGTTCGCGGCGGTCATCATCGCGCTGACGGCCTCGGCGTCCGAGGCCGGTGTGGTCTTCGGCATCGCGCTGGCCGTCATCGCGGGCGCCCTGCGACTGCTGCGGATGGGCGTGTGGGTCAGCGCACGCGGGCTGCGCCAGGTCGGGTTCCTGCTCACGCGTACGGTGCCCTGGGAGCGGATCGTCACCGTGCGGACGGTGCAGCAGCCGGTGCGCTGGCTCGGGCTGCCGCGCGCGGTTCAGGGGCAGGCGCTGCTCCTCGTACGGCGGGATCAGGCCGCGGACGACGTGCCGGCGCTGCTGACCACGCACAATGCGGACTTCCTGGCGCGTCCCGGCTCCTTCGACCGGGCGGCGGACTCGATCGAGGCCTGGGCCGCGGAGTACGGGCGGGGCTGACGTCCGACGACGCCACGAAGGGGCCGGTCCGCGTGTGGTGCGGTCCGGCCCCTTCGACGTACGGCGGAAGCAGTCAGGCAGCCTGGACCGGCTTGCCCTCGTGCAGGGCGATCGCCCGCTGCATCGCCTTGCGGGCGCGCGGGGTGTCGCGGGCGTCGTGGTAGGCGATGGCGAGGCGGAACCAACTGCGCCAGTCGTCGGGCGCCGCCTCCGTCTCGGCCTTACGCTTGGCGAAGACCTCGTCGGCCGACGCACGGTCGATACGGCCGCTGGGAGTGCGCTTCAGCTCGTCGACGGGCAGGCCGCCCTCGGAGTCGAGTTCGGCGGCGAGCCGGCCCGCCTTGCGGGCGAACTGGGTGTTCTTCCACAGGAACCACAGGCCGATCACCGGCAGGATCAGCACCGCGACACCGAAGGTGACGGTGAGGAGCGTGCCGGACTGGATGAGCATGACGCCGCGGCTGCCGACCAGGAGGAAATAGAAGACCAGGACGGCGGCCGTTATGGCGTAGGAGAGCTTCGCGCGCATGGGTGTCGGGGCTCAGTTCAGGTCGAGGAAGTGTTCCAGACCGAAGGTCAGGCCCGGGGTCGTGACGACGCGGCGGGCGCCCAGCAGGATGCCCGGCATGAAGCTGCTGTGGTGGAGGGAGTCGTGGCGGACGGTGAGGGTCTCGCCCTCGCCGCCGAGGAGGACCTCCTGGTGGGCGAGCAGGCCGCGCAGGCGGACGGCGTGGACGGGGATCCCGTCGACGCTGGCGCCCCGCGCGCCGTCCAGGGCCGTCGCCGTGGCGTCCGGCGCCGGAGCGGAGCCCGCCTTGGCCCGGGCCTCGGCGATGAGCTGGGCGGTGCGGGTGGCGGTTCCGGACGGGGCGTCCACCTTGTTGGGGTGATGCAGTTCGACGACCTCGACGGACTCGAAGTAGGGCGCGGCCATCTGCGCGAACTTCATGGTCAGGACCGCGCCGATGGAGAAGTTCGGCGCGATGAGGACGCCGGTCTCCGGGGACCGGGCGAGCCAGTCCCTCAGCTGCGCGAGGCGCTCGTCGGTCCAGCCCGTCGTACCGACGACCGCGTGGATGCCGTGCCGTACGCAGTAGTCGAGGTTGTCCATCACCGAGGCCGGCGTGGTCAGTTCGACGGCGACCTGGGCGCCGGTCTCGGCCAGCGTCTCCAGCTTGTCGCCCCGGCCCAGGGCGGCGACCAGCTCCATGTCCTCGGCGGCCTCGACCGCCCGTACCGCCTCGGAGCCGATCCGGCCCTTGGCGCCGAGGACCGCCACGCGCAGCTTGCTCATGTCCTTGCTTCCTTACCGATGACGTACCGATGACGGGTGTCAGGCGACGGCGTCGTGCAGCCGGGCGGCCTGCTTGTCCTTCAGCGGGCCGATGACCGACAGCGAGGGTCGTCGTCCCAGGATCTCGCGGGCGACCGAACGGACGTCGTCCGGGGTGACCGAGGCTATCCGGGCCAGCATGTCGTCGACCGACATCTGCTCGCCCCAGCACAGCTCGCTCTTGCCGATGCGGTTCATCAGCGCGCCCGTGTCCTCCAGGCCCAGGACCGTGGAGCCCTGGAGCTGGCCGATGGCGCGGCCGATCTCGTCGTCCGAGAGGCTGTGCTCGGCCACGTGGTCGAGTTCGTCGCGGCAGATCTTCAGCACGTCGTGCACCTGGCTCGGGCGGCAGCCCGCGTACACGCCGAACAGGCCGCAGTCGGCGAAGCCGGAGGTGTACGAGTACACGCTGTAGGCCAGGCCGCGCTTCTCCCTGACCTCCTGGAACAGGCGGGAGGACATCCCGCCGCCGAGGGCCGTGTTCAGGACCCCCAGGGCCCAGCGGCGCTCGTCCGTGCGGGACAGGCCGGGCATGCCCAGGACGACATGGGCCTGCTCGGTCTTGCGGCCGATCAGCTCGACGCGGCCCGCTGTGCGCAGGGCGCGTCGGCCCTCGCGCGGGGCGATGGGCGTGGCGTCGAGGTCCTTGAAGGCGCCCGCGTTCTCGAAGGCGGCACGGACCTGTCGTACGACCTTGTTGTGGTCGATGTTGCCGGCGCATGCGACCACGAGGTGGGTCGGGTCGTAGTGCTTCTTGTAGAAGCGGCGGATGCGGTCGGCGGTGAGGGCGTTCACCGTGTCGACCGTGCCCAGGACCGGGCGGCCGAGGGGGTTGTCGCCGAACATGGTGTGCGCGAACAGGTCGTGCACGCAGTCGCCCGGGTCGTCCTCGGTCATCGCGATCTCTTCGAGGATCGCGCCGCGCTCGACGTTGACGTCCTCTTCGAGGATGAGGGAGCCGGTCAGCATGTCGCAGACGACGTCGATGGCCAGCGGCAGGTCGGTGTCGAGCACGCGCGCGTAGTAGCACGTGTACTCCTTCGCCGTGAACGCGTTCATCTCGCCGCCGACCGCGTCGATGGCGGAGGAGATGTCCAGCGCGCTGCGTCGCGTGGTGCCCTTGAAGAGCAGGTGCTCCAGGTAGTGCGTGGCGCCGTTCAGGGCCGGAGTCTCGTCGCGGGAGCCGACGTGCGCCCAGATGCCGAAGGTGGCGGAGCGCACGGAGGGCAGGGTCTCGGTGACCACGCGGAGACCGCCGGGGAGGGTGGTCTTGCGGACGGTACCGATGCCGCCCGCGCCTTTGATGAGGGTTTGGGTACGGGCGACGGCCCGCGCCTCCGAAGAGGTGCGGGCCGTCGCCGTGGAGCTACTGGACGTCACTGGTCGGCGTCGTCCTTCTTGTCGTCGGAGCTTTCTTCGCCCTCGATCACGGGGATCAGGGAGAGCTTGCCGCGCGAGTCGATCTCGGCGATCTCGACCTGGACCTTGGCGCCCACGCCGAGCACGTCTTCGACGTTCTCCACGCGCTTGCCGCCGGCCAGCTTGCGGATCTGCGAGATGTGCAGCAGACCGTCCTTGCCGGGCAGCAGGGAGACGAACGCACCGAAGGTGGTCGTCTTGACGACCGTGCCCAGGTAGCGCTCGCCGACCTCCGGCATGGTCGGGTTGGCGATCGAGTTGATCGTGGTGCGGGCGGCCTCGGCGGCCGGGCCGTCGGAGGCACCGATGTAGATGGTGCCGTCGTCCTCGATCGTGATCTCGGCGCCGGTGTCCTCCTGGATCTGGTTGATCATCTTGCCCTTGGGGCCGATGACCTCGCCGATCTTGTCCACGGGGATCTTGACGGTGATGATCCGCGGGGCGTTCGGGGACATCTCGTCCGGCGTGTCGATCGCTTCCATCATCACGTCGAGGATGTGGAGGCGGGCGTCACGGGCCTGCTTGAGGGCGGCGCCCAGGACGGAGGCGGGGATGCCGTCCAGCTTGGTGTCGAGCTGGAGGGCGGTCACGAACTCCTTGGTGCCGGCGACCTTGAAGTCCATGTCGCCGAAGGCGTCCTCCGCACCGAGGATGTCGGTGAGGGTGACGTAGTGCGTCTCGCCCTCGATCTCCTGGGAGATCAGGCCCATGGCGATACCGGCGACGGGGGCCTTCAGCGGCACACCGGCGTTCAGCAGCGACATGGTGGAGGCGCAGACCGAGCCCATGGAGGTCGAGCCGTTCGAGCTGAGCGCCTCGGACACCTGGCGGATCGCGTAGGGGAACTCCTCGCGGGTCGGCAGGACCGGCACCAGGGCGCGCTCGGCGAGGGCGCCGTGGCCGATCTCGCGGCGCTTCGGGGAGCCGACGCGGCCGGTCTCACCGGTGGAGTACGGCGGGAAGTTGTAGTTGTGCATGTAGCGCTTGCGCGTCACCGGCGACAGCGTGTCCAGCTGCTGCTCCATGCGGAGCATGTTCAGCGTCGTGACGCCCAGGATCTGGGTCTCGCCACGCTCGAACACGGCGGAGCCGTGGACCCGCGGGATGGCCTCGACCTCGGCGGCCAGCGTACGGATGTCCGTCACGCCACGGCCGTCGATGCGCTTCTTCTCCTTGATCACGCGCTCGCGGACCAGCTGCTTGGTGAGCGAGCGGTACGCGGCGGAGATCTCCTTCTCGCGGCCCTCGAACTCCGGCAGGAGCTTCTCGGCGGCGAGCGCCTTGACGCGGTCCAGCTCGGACTCGCGCTCCTGCTTGCCCGCGATGGTCAGCGCGGAGGCGAGCTCCGGGCGGACGGCGGCGGTCAGCGCCTCCAGGACGTCGTCCTGGTAGTCGAGGAAGATCGGGAACTCGCCGGTCGGCTTGGCGGCCTTCGCGGCGAGGTCGGCCTGGGCCTTGCAGAGCACCTTGATGAAGGGCTTCGCGGCGTCCAGACCGGCGGCGACGACCTCCTCGGTCGGCGCCTCGGCGCCGCCCTTGACCAGCTGGATGGTCTTCTCGGTGGCCTCGGCCTCGACCATCATGATCGCGACGTCGCCGTCCTCCAGGGTGCGACCGGCGACCACCATGTCGAAGACGGCGTCCTCGAGTTCGGTGTGCGTCGGGAACGCGACCCACTGGCCGTTGATCAGCGCGACGCGGACGCCGCCGATCGGGCCGGAGAAGGGCAGACCGGCCAGCTGCGTGGACGCGGAGGCGGCGTTGATCGCCACGACGTCGTACAGGTGGTCGGGGTTGAGCGCCATGATCGTGGCGACGACCTGGATCTCGTTGCGCAGGCCCTTCTTGAAGGACGGGCGCAGCGGGCGGTCGATGAGGCGGCAGGTGAGGATGGCGTCCTCGGAGGGCCGGCCCTCACGGCGGAAGAAGCTGCCGGGGATCTTGCCGGCGGCGTACATCCGCTCCTCGACGTCCACCGTCAGCGGGAAGAAGTCGAGCTGGTCCTTGGGGTTCTTGGATGCGGTGGTGGCCGACAGCACCATGGTGTCGTCGTCCAGGTACGCCACGGCGGAGCCGGCGGCCTGCTTGGCCAGGCGGCCCGTCTCGAAGCGGATGGTGCGGGTGCCGAAGGAACCGTTGTCGATGACGGCCTCGGCGTAGTGGGTCTCGTTCTCCACTAGCGTTTTCTCCTCGTCTTCGTCCCTCTCGCCCCTGTGGCGGGGGGACGGTGGCGGAGAAGCGCTCCGTCTGGTGCGGGCCGGTCTTCGATCGAAGCACCCGGGGCTCGTGCCCACGGGGGCCACTACCGAGGACCGGCGGCGGCGAGGCGCGCTTCTCCTCGTTCGTCTTGTGATGTTCGTGCGTCTGGTGATGTCGCCCTACCCCTGTGGGCTCGGGTCATCACGCTCTGTCGTACGTAATGCGTTGTTGCGTTGTGCTACCACACTACAAAGCGTCAGTGACACTCCGCACGTTTCGCACGTGCGGCGCCTGTGCGCAGAGCCGTGTGTACAGCAGCAGAGCCGTGTGTACAGCAAAGGGAGCGGTCCCCATACCCCGGGAACCGCTCCCCTCAAGGCGACTTACTTGGCGCCCGCCGCACCGCGGCGGATGCCGAGGCGGTCGACCAGCGCACGGAAGCGCTGGATGTCCTTCTTGGCGAGGTACTGCAGCAGGCGGCGGCGCTGACCGACCAGAATCAGCAGACCACGGCGGGAGTGGTGGTCGTGCTTGTGGGTCTTGAGGTGCTCGGTCAGGTCGGAGATCCGACGCGACAGCAGAGCGACCTGGACCTCGGGGGAGCCGGTGTCACCCTCCTTGGTGCCGAACTCGGTCATGATCTGCTTCTTCGTAGCGGCGTCGAGCGACACGCGTACTCCTCATAGTCTGTGAATGGCCACCGAGTGCCCCCGGTCTTCATCGCGGGGAAGCTTCCGTTACTCGGGAGGCGGGGATCCGCTGGGCGCGGCCTCCAGGGCCTGGGGCTCCGGGGGCGCGTACACAAACGGCCACCGCACAGCTTACCAGCCTGGCACGATGCCTCTGTCCGGGGGCGGGAGCGGGCTCAGGGCGACCATGGCGCCCGGCGCGGGTCCGGTGCCGGGGCGGTGTGCGATCAGCGTCACTTCCGTCAACTTCACGTTGACACTCGTGGGGTGGACGGGAGTTCGACGCGTCCGCCGGCGCCCTGGGCGTACATCCGCGAACCCCTGACCAGGGGGAACGGCTGCAAGTAGGGTGGCCGCACAGCTCGTTGGCACAGAAGGAAGGACCGAGCCGCGATGGCCGAGGCCGAGGACAAGGAACAGCTCAAGGCGCGCAAGGAGCGAGAGAGGGACGAGCTGTACGCCCTCGACATCTCCGGCGTCGAGTGGCACAGCGCGCCGGGCACCGAGGAGCACGAGGAGCGGGTCGAGATCGCCTACCTTCCCGGCGGGGCCGTGGCCATGCGGTCGTCGCTCGATCCGGACACCGTGCTGCGGTACACGGAGGCGGAGTGGCGGGCGTTCGTGCTGGGGGCGCGGGACGGGGAGTTCGATCTGGAGCCGGCGCCGCACAATGGGGGGCTCTCCGCGGAGTGAGCGCACACCAGGGGGGGCGGCACGGGTCCGTGCCGCCCCCCCCTGGTTCGTTCCTGGTTCGTTCCGTCAGTGCTTGAGTCCGGCAGGCCCGATGCCGATGGCCATCAACACTGAATCCGTGGGGTACTCGTCGTCGCGGACCAGTTCCCGCTTCGCGAAGAAGACTCGCCCCTTTTCAAAGATGATGTCCGACTGTTCCGGATCGCTGAGTTTGAACTCGTCGTCCTCCGGGAGTGTGAAGAAGAGGTACGGGGTCTCCTTGTCGGTCCGCGGGTTCCAGCTCACCACAGCCGCCGGTCCGATGTTGCCCGAACCCCGCCGGTAGATCAGCAACTCGTCGCCGTTCATCCTCAGCGGATAGACCATCTGCAGATCACGCCCGTCGAACTTGCCGGCGGTCTTGCCCGACTTGAGGTCGAACGCGATGATCCAGTCATCCACCTGTTCGGTGCCGAGGTCTTCCTTGCTCATGACGTAGGCCTGGGTCCGTCCCACGACCACTCCGTCGCAGTTCTCGAACGTACCGAAGTACGACAGCGCGAAGTACCGGGCGCCGCACTTGGCGTCATAGCCGGTCAAGGAGATGGTGGCGACGTTCTTGCCCTCGCCGTCGAGCGAGATCAGATCGGTCACCACGCTGTCTCCCGCCGCCACGGCGAGCACCGGCGGATCGGACGAGGGCAGGTAGACCGTCTGGACTCCACTGGCGACCCTGTGCGTCCACTGGACCTTGCCCGTGCGCGGTTCCAGCTTCTGGACCTGGTACGTGGTGTCGGGCAGCTCTCCGCAGCTGAGCAGGGCCAGCAGTGCGCGTCCGCCGGCGAAGGCCTTGTCCTCGCACTTGGAGGTGGTCGTGCTGTTCCAGAGCTGCGTACCGTTCTTCATGTCGTACGCCACGGAGCCGCGCCCCCAGGCCACGGCGACGACGCCCTTCGTCAAGGTGAGATTGGTGTTCGTGACGTAGGCGGTGTTCGCCGCGGGCATCTTCTTCTGCCACAGCTTCTTGCCGGTGTTCAGGTCGAAGAACACCACCTGATCGCAGACGCCGTCCTTCTCCGAACCCTTGGGCTGCGGGGGCTGGATGACGACCGCCGTACGACCGTCCGCGGTGACGTGCCTGCTGGTGGCGCAGATGTGGCCGCCCAGCTTGAGGGTCCAGGCCATCTCGTCGGCATCGAGGGCGATGTTGTAGCCCTCGATGCGGGTGGCGACGCCCTTGGCGAGGATCTTGTCCGTGGCCCAAGTGCCGGGCGCGTAACGGGGGTTGGCGTCGGTGCTCTTGGAGAGGTTCTCCTCGTCGTGCTCGATCATCAGCCGGCCCTCGGGGGAGCTGGGGACCTTCTCGGTCGTCTCCCTGATGTCGTCAGGCGCCTGCCGGGTCGCCGACGGCTTGTCGTCCGACGGCCGGTCGCCGGACCCCGACCACATGAGCGCACCGCCCGCGCACAGGACGACGGCCACCGCGGCCACCACGCCGAAGACCCGCCTGCGGCGCCTTGCCCGGGCCTGGTCCGCCGCCAGCGTCGACTCGGTGTATATCGATGGAGGTGGGCCGAAGCTCACGCTCGAGAGTCCCTTCACTCAGTGCCGGCACGGCCGGATCAGCTCGTCATCGACCGTGCGGTCGTGTACACGTCGAAGACGGCGAGTGCCAGCGGCACCAGGGTCAGCAGCACGAAGCCCTCGGCGATCTCCAGGAAGCGTCCCCAGAAGGGGGTGAGGCCGCCGCGCGAGACGATCAGGCCGATCGCCGTGACGAGCGCGGCCGCCGCGGCGATCGCCGCGACGAGCCAGATGGTCCGGATGTCGAGGTCGGCGCGGTCGCCCGTGAGGGCCTCGCGGACGATCGAGTGCGGCGGGTTGAGGGCCAGCCCGAGGCCGAGCAGCACGAGGCAGGCGAGACCGCCGGCCAGGACGGGGACGACCTGGGCGGTGTACCGGAAGAGGTGGGCGCGCATCAGCAGGGCCATGCCGGTCGCGAGGGCGAGGAGTTGGGCCCAGACGTTCGAGGAGAAGCCGAGGACGGCCGAGGAGCCGACGGCGATCAGCGCGCAGCCGCCCACCAGGCCGACCAGGAGTTCGTGTCCGCGCCGCGCCTTGGCGGTGACCCGCTCGGCGTCGACCGGTTCCTGGGGCGTGGGGTCGGTGTCGTACGCGCTGCGCGGGGCGGTGTTCGGGGTGTCGAAGCCGATCGGGAGCCGGGCGAAGCGCATCGAGAGGCCCGGCAGGAAGGCCAGGCCTCCGACGGCGATCGGGGCGCACAGGGCACCGATCTCCGAAGGCGTCCAGTCGGCGAGGGTCGCCGCGAACACGGCGAGCAGGCCGATGGCGGAGGCGAAGACGAAGGCGACGAACGGGCCGTCCCCGCTCGGCGAGCACAGGGTGAGCAGGACCGAGGCCAGCAGCACCGCCGCGCAGGCGAGGAGGAACTGAAGCTTGCCGATGCCCTGTCCGTCGGCGAGCGGCAGCAGACCCGAGCCGGCCACGCCGACGTTGGGGAGGGCGCCGAGTCCCAGGGCGATGGCCGAGGCCCGGTCGTCGTAGACCCGCGCGCGTACGCACGCGAGAACGACCAGGAGGACACCGGCGACCCCGGCGAGGATGCCGGGCAGGCTGTGCATGTCGTGGAGCGGGTCGCCCATCCAGGCCACGAAGGCGAGCAGGACCGGCAGTACGCCTCCTCCGACGAGGCCCGCGGCGCGCGTCAAGTCGCCGCTCCACAAGGTGCGTTCGCTGGTCACGGCGGAGGCGACCGCTTCGGAGACGTCGTCGAAGACGGCGGGAGGCAGCGACTCGGAGAAGGGACGCAGCGTGAGGAGTTCGCCGTCGAGGATGCGCTGGGCGGTGAAGGAACGGGAGCTGTCGAGGACGGTGCCGTCCCGGCGTACCAGGTGGTAGCCGACGGGTGCGCCCTCGCCGGAGCTCTGCTGGGAGAGCCTGAGGATCTCCGGATAGATGTCCGCGACCGGGATGTCGTCGGGCAGGGCCACGTCGATCCGGCTGTCGGGCGCGACGATCGTGACGCGGCAGAAACCGAGACCCGTGCCCGCACCGGCGGGAGTTCCCGTACCGGGTCCTCCGGTGGCTGCCGCGGAGGCCGTCATGCTCACCTGCTGCTCCCCCTCAGTGATGATTTTGTGCCTACGGTAGGGAAATCCTGCGTGATTTCCCCCGCCTCCTGTGACCGACGATGCGGCGAGGCGGCGAGAACGGTGCCGTCGTGCCGTCGCCGGGGTTCCGCATCCCGCCAGATCGCGCGGAATGCCCCATTGCTCCAGCTCAACTCCCGTGTGCTGACGCGAACATCCGGCACCCTACCGCCCCCTCGTGTCCGTCGAAGTCAGTAGGATCACGCGGCGGCCTGCGTCCGCCTGACACGGGGCGGCGGACGGACTCTCGGGCCGGCCAAGGGAATGGGTGACAGTGAGCCACATCGTCGTGAAGCGCCCGCCTCGGGCGCTGCCGTCCGAAGTGTCCACGCAGGAGATCGTCCTGCAGCCTCCGCCCGAACTGCCGCGGGGGCACCAGGAAAGCGTGCTGATGCAACTCCTGCCGACGCTCGGCATGGGTGGCTCGGTGGTCTTCTTCTTCACGAACGGGCAGCCGTTCATGAAGATCATGGGCATGATCATGATCGCTTCGACGATCGCCATGTCCATCGCGATGGTGATCCGCTTCCGCCGCGGCTCCCAGGGGCAGTTGGCGGACATGCGCCGCGACTACCTGGGCTACCTGGCGCAGACCCGGCGCACGGCCCTCGACACGGCCAAGGCACAGCGCGACGCGCAGTACTTCCTCCACCCCTCCCCCGAACAGCTGTGGGCCCTGGTCGCCGAGGGCAGCCGGGTGTGGGAACGGCGGCCCGGCGACGAGGACTTCGCCCAGGTCCGCATCGGCCTCGGCTCGCAGTCCCTCGCCACCACCCTGGTCACCCCGGAGACCGCCCCCGTCGAGCAGCTGGAGCCGCTGACCGCGGGCGCGATGCAGCGCTTCCTCGCCGTCCACAGCACCCTGGACGACCTGCCGATGGCGGTCTCGCTGCGCGCCTTCTACCACGTCACGATCAGCGGTGACCCGCAGTCCGTACGGTCCTCCGCCCGGGCCATGGCCGGCTCGCTGGCCGCGCTGCACTCCCCCGAGGACCTGCTCATCGTGGTCGCGGCGGGCCGCCAGGCCCTGCCCCACTGGGAGTGGGCCAAGTGGCTGCCGCACACGCAAGCGCCCGGTGCCGTGGACGGCGCGGGCAGCCGCAGACTGATCGACAGCGACACCCGCGAGCTGGAGAACCTGCTCTCCACCCGGCTGACCGGCCGTCCGCGCTTCCACCCGAACGCGGCGCCCCTGCCGGAGGAGCCCCACATCGTCGTCGTACTCGACGGTCTGTCCCTGCCCCCCGACTCGGTCCTGGCCAACCCCGAAGGGCTTCAGGGCGTCACCGTCCTCGAGGTCGTGCCCGGCGACCTGACCACCGGCGGCGGCGAGCTCTCCATCGTCGTACAGCCCGAGGCACTGCACCTGGAGTCGGGGCACGGTGCCGTCTACGAGGGGACTCCCGACACCCTCTCGTACGAATCCGCCGAGGCCCTCGCCCGGCAGCTGGCCCCGCTGCGGATGGCCTCCGGCGGGGACGACGGCGAACCGCTGCTCGCCAACCTGGAGTTCACCGACCTGCTGAACCTCGGTGACGCGGCGTCCGTCGACACCCAGCGCACCTGGCGGCCGCGTTCGCTGGCCGAGCGGCTGCGCGTGCCGATCGGCGTCGGCGAGGACGGACGCCCCGTGATGCTGGACCTCAAGGAGGCCGCGCAGGAGGGCATGGGCCCGCACGGTCTGTGCGTGGGCGCGACCGGCTCCGGCAAGTCGGAGCTGCTGCGCACGCTGGTACTGGGCCTGGCGGTGACGCACTCCTCGGAGACGCTGAACTTCGTCCTGGCGGACTTCAAGGGCGGCGCGACCTTCGCCGGCATGGCGCAGATGCCGCACGTGGCGGCCGTCATCACCAACCTCGCGGACGACCTGACCCTGGTCGACCGCATGGGCGACTCCATCCGCGGCGAGCTCAACCGCCGCCAGGAGATGCTGCGCGACGCGGGCAACTACGCCAACATCCACGACTACGAGAAGGCGCGCGCGGCGGGCGCGGCGCTGCAGCCCATTCCGTCTTTGGTGCTGGTGATCGACGAGTTCAGTGAGCTTTTGACGGCGAAACCGGACTTCATCGAGATGTTCGTGCAGATCGGCCGCATCGGCCGTTCGCTCGGCGTGCACCTGCTGCTGGCCTCGCAGCGCCTGGAGGAGGGCCGCCTGCGCGGTCTGGAGACCTACCTGTCGTACCGGGTCGGTCTGCGTACCTTCTCCGCCGCCGAGTCCCGGGCGGCGATCGGCGTACCGGACGCCTATGAACTGCCGAACGTCCCGGGCTCCGGCATCCTGAAGTTCGGCACGGGCGAGATGGTGCGCTTCAAGGCGGCGTACGTCTCCGGCGTGTACCGCTCGGGCACACAGCGGGCGGCGCTGGGCGGCGGCCCGCTGCCGGTGGACCGGCGGCCGGTGCTGTTCACGGCGGCCGAGGTGCCGGTGCAGTACGCGGCGGTGCCGCAGCAGCGCCCTTCGGCTTCGGACGGTCCGGAGGTCGCCGACGCCCTCGCGGACACCGTGCTGGACGTGATCGTGCGCCGGCTGGAGGCGCAGGGCCCGGCGGCCCACCAGGTGTGGCTGCCGCCGCTGGACAGCCCGCCGTCCCTGGACGGGCTCCTGCCCGGGCTCACGGCGGTGCAGGGTCGCGGGCTCACGCAGCCGGGCTACGAAGGCGCCGGCCGCCTGGTCGTACCGGCGGGCCTGGTGGACAAGCCGTACGAGCAGCGCCGCGACCCGCTCTGGGTCGACTTCTCCGGCGCGGCCGGCCACATGCAGATCCTCGGCGGCCCGCAGTCCGGCAAGTCGACGCTGCTGCGCTCCCTGATCTCGGCGTTCGCGCTCACGCACACGCCGTACGAAGTCCAGTTCTACGGCCTCGACTTCGGCGGTGGCGGTATGTCGGCGGTGGCCGGACTGCCGCACGTGGGCGGAGTCGCCTCGCGTCTTGATCCGGAGCGGGTGCGGCGGACGGTGGCCGAGGTGTACGGGGTGCTCACGCGTCGGGAGGAGTACTTCCGTTCGTCGGGCATCTCGTCGATCGCGGAGTTCCGGGCACGGCGGGCCCGGGGCGACATCTCGGTCACGGATCAGCCGTGGGGGGATGTGTTCCTGGTCATCGACGGCTGGGGCAACTTCCGGGCGGACTACGAGGCGATGGACCAGGTGATCCTCGACATCGCGGCGCGTGGTCTCGGGTACGGCATCCACCTGATCCTGACGGCCTCACGCTCCATGGAGGTCAGGGCCAACCTCAAGGACCACCTGATGAACCGCCTGGAGCTGCGGCTCGGCGACACGATGGACTCCGAGCTGGACCGCAAGGTGGCCGCGAACGTGCCCGCGGGGGTGCCCGGCCGCGGACAGGCGCCGCAGAAGCTGCACTTCATGGCGGCGGTGCCGCGCATCGACGGTCTGACCTCCGACACGGACCTGGCGGACGCCACGACGGCGCTGGCGACCGAGGTCTCCCGGCACTGGCAGGCGCCCGGCGCGCCCGAAGTCCGTCTGCTGCCCCGCGAGTTCCCGGCCGAGCAGCTGCCTCCGGGCAATCGCTTCCCGCGCCGCGGGGTCGCCTTCGCCCTCGACGAGGACAACCTCGAGCCGGTCTTCGTCGACTTCGAGCAGGACCCGTTCTTCCTCGTCTTCGGCGAGAGCGAGTCGGGCAAGTCGAACCTGCTGCGGCTGCTGATCAAGCAGGTGACGGAGCGGTACTCGGGCGACGAGGCCAAGCTGTTCGTCATCGACAACCGGCGCTCACTGCTGGACGTGACGCCGTCGTCCCACCTGGCCGAGTACATCCCCATGTCCAACGCCATGGACCACCACATGGCCGCCCTGGCCGACCTGATGAAGCGTCGCACACCGACGGCCGACGTCACGGCACAGCAGCTGCGGGACCGGAGTTGGTGGCGCGGGCCGACGGTGTACGTCGTCATCGACGACTACGACCTGGTGGCGACGTCGAGCGGGAACCCGCTGGCGGGATTGACGGAGCTGTTGCCGTTCGCCCGGGACGTGGGGGTGCGGTTCATCATCGCGCGGTCGACGGCCGGCGCCGGGCGTGCGTCGTACGAGTCGTTCATGCAGCGCGTGAAGGAGCTGGGTGCGCAGGGCGTCGTTCTGGCCGGTGATCCGGGTGAGGGGGATCTGCTGGGTGGGGTTCGGCCACGGCCGATGCCTGCGGGGCGGGGGGTCTTTGTTTCTCGGCGGCGGGGGAAGCCGTTGGTGCAGGTGGGGTTGGTGGCGGAGAGGGTGTACTGAGGTGTCGCTCTTGGATCCTGAGTTGTCGTCCGTGGTGTCGGGAGGGACGTACTAATGGTGGGTGTGGGGATCTTCATGGTGCTGATCGCGCTCTGGCTCGGAGGCATGGGCCTGGCCGACCAGAAGGCGCTGTGGTGGCGATTCCAAGCCCGCCGCTTCAGCGATCCGGAGGCGAACGAACCGTCGGAGACCGGATACCGGGCTCGTAGGTTCCTGCTGCTGTCGCTGGCACTGGTGATCTTGGTGATTGCGGTGGTGTGGTTCACCCAGATCGATTACTTGCAGTCGGGCGGCGTACGGGATTGATGTGAGATGGCGGTGGGGAGCCCGAAGGTTCCGTTTCATCGCCGTTAAGCCATACAGCAGTGATTTGCAGGACGAACAGTGAGATCTGTGAACTCGCTTGAACTGAGTTCACGGATGTGGCGTGTTGGTAGCTTGGCGGACAGTCCCGTCCAGGAGGGCGGGCTTCACGGGGACCACGGGGACATGGAGAAGGGGTCTGCGCATGGCGTGGGATGAGTGGGAGCAGCTGAAGGCGCAGGCCGCTCAGGGCCAGTCGGCCCGGATGCAACTGAATCAGCTGGATGGCGGCGGAGGCTACACCCCGGATCCCAGTTCGTACGGAGACCTCAAAGCCAATCAGAGCGACCTGTCGAACATCGGCCAAAAGGCGTTCACCCTGTACAACGACCTGTGGAACAACGGGCGCAGGGCTGTGCCCACCAGCGAGACAGCCGCGGCAACACTGTCCAAGGACGGCTTCGCTCTGGGCGGTGCACTCAAGCATGTGGCAACGCGCTGGGACGAGCAGCTGTCCTCCCTCAGGGACGCGTGCGCACATATTTCCAACCACATGACCGTCACCAAGAAGCTGCATGCGGAGGACGACCATTACATCCGCCGCCAGATGAGCAGCATCGACCTGCTGGACGCGGGCTTCGACGAGAGGGTCGGTGACCCGGGCAAGAAGAATCCGGTCTACGGCGACTCCGGCGAGAAGAAGGACAAGAACTGATGGATCTCGACGCTCTTCGTTTCGCCAACTTCAGTCAGCTCGACACAGCCATCGACGACTGGTCGACGATGGTCGACGACCTCGCGACGCTCAAGGACGACGCCGATAAGGGCCTTCAACGGGCCGCCAACAAGGCCAACTGGGCGGGCTACAACGCCACCGTGTCGAAGGAGTTCATTGGCAAGACGGCCGGCGAGTTCTGGGACGCCCACACTCAGGCGAAGTCGATCTGGAACATCCTTCGGGACACACGGAACGAACTGAAGAAGTACCAGGACGACCTGAACGACGCCATCGACCGCGGCCTAAAGAAGAACTTGACGGTGGTGTCCACCGGGAACGGTGGATTCACCGTCACCATGAACATCCACCCCGATCGCGCAGCAAAGGGTACAGCTGTTCCCGAGCACGATGAGAGCGACGTCACCGCGTTGCGTGACGAAGTGCAGAGGATTCTCAACGGGGCGACGGAGAGCGACAACACGGCCAGCACTGCCCTCAAAGCCATCGCCGACCAGAGCGCGGTGGGCTTCTCGGACGCCAACTACAAGGACCGCGACTCTGCGGACGAGGCCATCAAAAAGGCCGACGAACTGGCCAAGCTCGCCAAGAAGGATCCGGAGAAACTGACACCCGCCGAGTTCGACAAGCTCAACGACGGGCTGGAGAAGTACGCGAACGACCCACTGTTCTCCGAGCGGTTCGCCACCGACCTCGGGCCGAAGGGGACCCTCGAGTTCTGGGCCGGGATCAACGACCCGCACAAGGCAGCCCAGTTGGGACAGGGACGGGTCGACCAGTACGACGAGCTGCAGCGCAATCTGAGCCTGACGCTGGCCAGTGCCACGCAGAGTGACTCGGCCACCATGACGGATTGGAAGAGTCAGATGATCGCCCTCGGCGACAAGCCGATCGGCGGGCAAACCGGGCCCATGGGCTTCCAGGTAATGAGCAACCTCATGCGGGCCGGCGACTACGACGACGCGTTCCTCAAGAGCTACGGCACCGCCCTCATGGCAACCGAGCGCAAGCTCACGGGCAACGGCGAGCACGCCAACATGGCCTGGCAGCACATGGGCATGGACACCTGGCTGAACCGCATGGGCGAGGATAGCGGTGACGATCCGCTGACGGGCTACCTGAAAGCACTGTCCAGTAGTCCGGACGCCGCCACGGACTTCTTTAACGAGGAGTACCTGCCCAAGGACGACGACCACAAGTCGGCCATCTCCAACTTCAAGTATCTCTTCGAGGATCGGGAGTGGCCCCAGGAGACGAACCTCAAGGGCGACGAGATCCACCCTGGCCAGAACAACCTGGCCATGGCGCTCGAGGCCGCGACGACCGGGCACCCGGCGGGCGAGCTGCCTACGGCGGACACCCCGGCGCACAACGAGCAGCAGGCCAACCTCATGGCGAGTGTGGTCAAGTCCATCAGCGAAGACCCCGGCCGCCTCACGGACAAGGGCTACATGTCCGACAGCATCGGGCAGATGGCGTCGGAGTACCTACCGGACATCAACCGCGCCACGACGGACGTCAAACCGGATCCGAACTCCGAGCCGTGGCAGCAGATCGAGAAGCTGTTCCCCGTCGCCGGCGCATCGGCACAGATGGATCACGCCGATGTGTCACGCTTCCTGATCTCGGTCGGGCAGAACCCGGAGGGCTACTCCGCTGTGGAGGTCGGGCAGAAGGCCTATATGGCCAACCTGATGGACTACCACCTCAATCCGGACCTCCCTCAGGACCAGCGGTACAACGCAAGCATGGAGGACACTGTCAAGGAGATCTCCCGGCGGTCGGCGGAAATCGGCGGTTCCCTGGCCATCGGACGCCAGGAGGCCGTGCTGGGTCCCGCGAAGGAAAACGACGACGCCTACAACCACGCCGTCTCACAGTGGCAGAACGTCGCGAGCGGTGTCGTGGGCACGGGTATCGGAGTGGGGACGAGTTTCATCGCAAGCCCGGCAGGGGGTGCCGCGGCGGGTGGCGCCGCCGGTACCGTGACCAGCGTCGTACTCGGCGAGCTGTTCCAAGACGTCCAGGGCAGCGACCTCGAGGGCAGCGGGCTCGACTCCGCCAAGCTCTGGGAAGACAGCCGTGAGCGGAATATCGCTCTGGCGCAGCTGGCCGCCGCCGAGGCGGCCAAAGCACACCATTCCCCGCACTCGGGCCAGGTCGGCGGATGGGCACTCGACGCAACTCAGAACGGCTTCAACGATGCCTCCACGAATGGGCGCCATATGGCCGACGACCTTGAAACAGAAATCCCCTAACTAGGACTCCAACAATGCCGTGCATCCGCCCTCACTCCCGTTTGGCCCGCACCGTCGGGCTCTTGGTCGCTGGCCTGGCTCTGGCAGCTTGTTCTTCGGGATCATCGGAGCAGAAGCGGGAATACGCCGTTCCATCCACCCTATGCGGAACTGCCGTGTCTTCCTCAAGTCTCGAACCGCTCCTTCCTCCGGGGAAGAAGATCTCACCCCTGAAGAGCGGCCCCACTGGGTTCACCCGTTGCCGACTGATGGTCGACGGAAGAGTTGCCGTCACCAGCATCATCGAGCAATGGGAGTCAGGGAGCACACTCAGAAACTTGGCCTACAGCACTTACGGTCTACGGTCCGACAGCGTCAAGAAGGAAGGGTCGAGGTACATCATTTCAGACTCGACCGCAGTGGGACACGCCTCGTGCAGCAAGCAGGAGAAGAAAGGACACGAAATCTTCACGATGATCAGGAAGGAACACGGCTCGGTCGACGCAGCAGCCATGGAGAAGGTCATTACCGAGTTCACCAGTGAGGTTTCCAAGTCTAAGCAGTGCTCCGATTCTGACGCTTGAACCAGATCGGCCAGATTTCGCCGGAAATGCTATGCCCGATAGCCACCAGCGACCGTACCCGCGGCCAGCACTGCCGCAGCCGCGCAAAAGCGTGTGGCAATCCAAACGGCCCTCTCCATGATGACCGCATACAGGGCCTGGTCGATCCGGCACCGTCGCTCCAGCAGCACGGGGAAGAAGCTCCCCGACTGCAGCTTGGGGATCGCGATGTCCAGGTCGCCGGCCTGGGTACTGAGCGTCTTTTCCCAGTGCCCGTTGCGAAACGCGGTACGGCTGTCGGTGCGCTCGTTCCATTCCGCGCCGATCCTCACGGCGGCCTCTGCCTCGATCAGCTCTTGAAGCATTCGCTCAGCCACACCGCGGACGAGTTCGAGCCCATCCGCAGAACGTAGTGACTCAAGCAACCGGAGTAGGTCCTGCTGGGACAGGGCCACCCTGCACCTCCCGCGTTGAACTGGCAGCACTACGGAGAGCTGCTTGGTGGCCCGCCTTGCAGGCAGGGGCGGAAGCCACGTCACCACGCGCCCCCGGCGCACTCCCTAGCCGTGATCGGCTGCACCACGACAAGGGACACCATCAGCTGTGAGCTTGGCGAGCCGTTGCTACAAGGGCTACACCACTGAGAGCAGAGTTGTCGGTGGGTGATCAGGCAGCTCAACGAGGAGAGTTTTTGGCGGATCTGCACCAGCTCCGAGGCCCCCCAGTTCATGCCGGTCACCGGTGGAGCGATCCGCCAGTTGCCCCCAACTGCTCTACCGCATCGCCTTCCGGCCCGCACCGACTTCGAACCACAGCAGTTTCCCCTTGCCGCGGTCGAGCAGGCTGTCACCGAGAGCCCATCCACCCCACGAGTCGGCGTACTCCTGGATGAGGAACAACCCACGCCCACCGACGGAGTCCGCCGGGGCACGCTCGACACGGTCGCCGAGTGGCTTGTCGAATGGGGCAGGGATGTAGCAGCTCGTATCCCATACGCCAACCCGCAGCCGCCCACCCCCAAGCGCAGTCAGCCGCAGGGAGGCGGGGCCCTTGGTGTGCCGGTAGGCGTTGGTAACCAGCTCGGATGTCAAGAGTTCGACCACGTCCAGCACTTCGGGCATACCGTGCCCATTCAGTGCTGCTCGTACGGTCATCCGTGCGACGCGTGCGGCGCGCGGGTCATGAGGCAGACGGAGGGCGTAAACCCAGGTGTCGGGCGGGGATACGGTGACCATGAAGGGGCTCCTGGAGGAAGAGGAAGGGACTTGGCTTCGCTCAACAGCTCCGCCCAGCGGCGGCATTGCCTGGGTTGAGGCACTTCCGTCTTATCGGCGCGGGCAGTTGGCTGCGTGACACACACCATAGAGCGTGCGATGTGATACTTAACATCGAACGAGCGCTAGACTTCACAATTCCCTCCTGTGGGTGACCGCGGGAACGCCACGACGAGAGAGAACCCAGTGCCACCCAGCACTACCCCCACCCTGCGCCAGCAGCGGCTAGGTGCCGAACTGCGCAAGCTCAGGGAGCATTCGGGGCTGACCTCGACGGCGGCCGCACAACTGCTCGGCCTCAAGCAGGGGCAGCTCAGCAGCATCGAAGCGGGCCGCTACGCCGTCAGCGCCGACCGCGTTCGCACGCTAGCCCGTACGTACAGCTGCGCTGACCCGGCTCTGGTCGAAGCCCTCGCAGCGATGACTGGCGGCCGCACTCGCGGCTGGTGGGACGACTACCGGGAATACTTGCCCGTTGGGTTGATCGACCTTGCCGAACTTGAACACCATGCGACTGCGCTGCGCGTGGCCCTGGCCCTGCACATCCCCGCTCTGCTGCAAACCGCGGATCACGCACGAGCCATGCTCCGAGAGGCTGTTCCGCCCTTCCGTCCGTACGAACTTGAGCACCGCCTCTCGTACCGCATCAAGCGGCAGGAGGTCCTCCACCGCTCAAATGCGCTCCCCTATACGGCGCTACTGCATGAGGCGGCTCTGCGCATGCAGTACGGCGGACCCGAAGTCGCCAGCGCACAGCTCGCTCACCTTCTTGACCTGATCGACCAGGACAACATCACCATCCGCGTGATCCCGTTCACCTCGCCTCATTTCCCTGGGAACGGGCAATCCTTCGACTACGCTGCCGGGCCGGTCCCCCAGCTCGACACAGTCCAGCTGGACACCCATCACGGCGGCTGCGAATTCCTGGACGCAGAGGCCCAGTTGGTGAAGTACCGCACCGTGCTGGACCGAATGGAATCCTGCGCTCTCGAGACCTCCGAGTCACGCAAGATCATCGAGAACATGATGCAGAAGCTCTGAAAGGGACGACATGCACACACTTGCCTGGCAGAAGTCGACCTACAGCCCGGACGGCTCGAACTGCGTCTACGTCGCCGCCGCTCCCACCGGCACGATTCACCTCCGCGAAAGCGACGAGCCGGAGGTCATCCTGGCTACGACTCCCGCCGCTCTGCATGAACTGATACGCATATTCAAAACGACGCAGAAGCCACATTGACGCTGTGCCGCCCGTAACCTGCACATTTGAAGATCTCCAGTGCGATGACGTTGCGAGCCTTGTGATGGAGGCGTTGAAGGCCGGCGGCCGTCCGTCCAAAGCCACCGCGCCACTGACGGCAGACGATCTGGTGGGCCTGTTCCGGGTTGTGCCCTGCCGTTCACGCGGATCGCCGGGGGCGGACCAGACCGTAGCCGTGTTATCCCACACCAATGCGGCGGACGCCGCAGCGCCGTCCCGGAGTCCTTGTTCGGTGCCCCCGTCACGCCGGGAGAGCCCGCCCGAGCACAGCCCTGCGGGAGTCCGGTTGCCGGGCATGACACAGGGTGGGCACCTCCCGTGTGTGCCCACCCTGGTCCTGCAGACTGCTCGCTTCTACTGGAAGTAGCTGGCGCCCTTCAGGTCGCCGCCGCGGTAGTCACCGCCGGCGGTGTGGACCCGCTGCGAGATGGTGACCAGCGCCTGGTGGATGCCTCGGGCGTGGCTGTCCCACACCTTAGTCTTCTTGGCGAACTCGTCGTGTGCCTCGCCGCCCCAGCCCGCGGACACATCGAGCACGGCCTTCTTCAGGGCCTCGAGGTCTTCCTCGAGCTTCTTGGCCTTGTCACCGAGCTCGGTGGCGAGCGCGTCCATGACGCCGTACGTGACGGCAAGGTCGTCGTAGTGGACTCCGGACATGATTCCCTCGTTTCTGTGACGATTTCAGCCGGACTTGACAGCCCGAACAGCGGATGCGGCTCAGGGCCGCGAATGGTTCCTCAGTAGCTGTTGAGCGCCGAAGTCTTTCCACCGAGGTCGTCCACCGAGATCTTGGCGATGTCGGATTCGATCTGGTCCTCGAGGTTGCGCTTGTCGGTCTTGGTCATCTGGATGCCCTCGAGAAAGTCGTCGAGCATCCGGCCGATCGCGGCCATGTGGGAGTTGATTTCCGTCTGCTTCGTGTTGAAGGCGTTGGCGCCCTGGCCCGTCCACGCCTTCTCGATCATGTCGATCGTTCCCTGCAGCTGGGCGAGCGTCTGCCTGATCGAGTCGTATCGATCGATGACATTCGTCTGGAGCTTCTGTACCTGACCGTCGTCAAGCTTGCGGCCGTCAGCCATTTCGGGACTCCCTTTCGTGAGAGCTGTGGTTCATTTCTGCGTGCGTCACCGAATGGTGATGCACTGGTCGTCGCACTTCCGTACCGGTGTGGCCGGCCTGCGTCGGAACTGTTGTGTGCGACGGGATCAATCGCGCGTGATTCGTCATGCGCCACGCCGCGAACGAACCACGGCGAAGGCACCGCCTCCGATCACGACCACAGCGCCCGCGGCTCCAAGGGTTATCCACATGGTGTTGTCGGAACCCTCTGAGCTTGATTTTGCAACTGAAGTCTGGCCGCCTGAAGTCTTCTTCTGTGCTTGTGACGAGGCTGAGACGGAAGGGGACGGAGAGGTCGAGGAGGAGGCTTCCGTGACGCCGGTTCCGTTCTCGTAGCTAAGGGGGTCCGTGTTGGCAGGACCCGGATTGACGCTGTTGTTTTCCAGCACCTTGCGAGGGCGGACCAAGCCGTAGCCCAGGTAATTGCTCGGCTGGTCCTTCGGCCAGTCGCGGCCGGCTGTGTCGATCAAACTACGGAGAACCTGGTTGGCCGTCCAGTTGGGGTGGGCGGACCAGATGAGGGCGGCGGAGGCGGAGGCGATGGCGGCGGCAATACTTGTCCCCTCTTTCTCACAGTACGAGCCAAATGTCGCGTCACACCACACCGGGGCGTTGAGGCCAGGGGCTGCCAGATCGACATAGTTGCCGTGCTCTGAGAAGTCTCCGACTTTGCCTTCCTCATCGGCAGCAGCCACACCGACAACATAAGGGTAGGCAGCCGGATAGCCGATGAAGTTTTTGGTTTCAGCCTCGTTGCCGGTGCTGGCGAACAACAACTTCCCTTTGGAGTGGGCGTACTTGACGGCCTTCTCCTCGTCCGGGTCCAGGATGTCACCACCGAAGGACATGCTCATGATCTGAGCATCACTGTCAGCGGCAGCCTTGATCGCATCCGCCACTGAAGGGGTCTTCTTCTTGTCGGTGCTGTTCTTCACACCCTCGGTGACCACTCGATAGGGGACGATCTTCGCGTCGGGAGCCAGGCCCTGCAGGCTGCCTCCGGCGCCCGTACCGGCAATCAACTCCGCCATGGTCGTGCCGTGGCCGGTGTAGTCCTCGGTCGCGTTATACGAAACCGCCTGCGGCACCTCATCTCCGAGCACTTGGCCCTTCAGCGATGAGGTGTCGGGATTCACTCCGGTGTCCAGCACGGCAACTTTGATGCCTTTGCCTGTGCTGATCTTCCACATGCCTTGGGCGTCCATCGCGTTCAAGTACCACTGCTTAGACTGAACGTCTGCGGCGACCGCACTCGGAGCCAGCCCCGAAGACACGATTACGAAAGCACCGAGAACCGCGCACGCGGTGGACATCCGTCTTCCGGCACGTCCTGCGAAGAACGCAGTCAATCCGCCACGTGGGCTGGTCCCTGTCATGCCTCTGTAAATCCTCGCTCTTATTCAGTCAGTCACTGGTGGCGCGTTGCGCTGCGGGGTCTCCGGCTGAGACTCACCCTCACGAGCTTCGCGGTTAGTGTTCCGTCGATTCGCCGTCCGGCCGTGCGGGGCGTCCCCACCGCCTCCGGCCGGTCCACCGCTTCTCGCTGGTGGGGTTCGCCCCTTGGGCGTTCCGACGACGCCGTCAGGATTGCCCGCAGGGGGTCGGGCAGTCTGGCCCGGACGAGTGCCGGGAGTGGAGTTCGGCGCCCCGATAACTCCGCGCTGCCCGATCTGGCCGGCGGGCGTACGGGAACCTGTGTTGCCCTCGGCGCCGACGACCGTACCGCGGGGGACCCTGGAACCGGTCGCCCCTTGAGAACCTGCGGCGGGCCTTCCTCCGACGACACCATTGCCGCGCGCCGCACCTGTGGAACTCGCACCACCCGCGCGGTCGCTCGCCTGCCCCCCGCCGATGGGACGAGCTGTTCCACCGGAGACGCCTCGCCCCGTGGGAGACCTGTCTGCCACCGTGGGGCCGCCTCGGATTCCCGACGGCCCCGTACTGGTGGCACGCCCCATCGGACCTGTGGTGCTACGCCCGCTGGCGGGGCCACTCGGAGTGGCCGTGCGGCCCTGTGCCTGGATAGGAGACTTGCTACCGGTCGCGCCGCCAAGTCCCGGGGCGCGGCTGGTCGGTCCGCGGAAGACAGGAGGAACCGGCCCCGAGTTGACGGGAGGAACCGGCCCTCCGTTGGGTCCGCTTTGAGCGGTCACCGGCGACACACTCGTCGTCGGCCTCGTGGTCTCCTGAGGTGGCAGGGTGCCTACGCTGTCGATCTTCGTGCCGACGTTCACATCGGGGTGGACGGTTGGGCCGTCCACGTGCCTGAGCGGAGGCGTGACGTCTCCCGTACGCCGCTCACCCGTTGCTGTGCTCGAAGAGTCATGCCTGGCTGACACGGACTCACGAGCGGCCGCGAGCCCACCCGTACCTTGCTCTTCACCGACCGGGAACTCTTGCCCGTAGGACGGATCCGGCTTAGGCACCCCCACATCCGGCATAGCCTCAAACGTAGGCGGCTCCAAACCCGCCAGCGTCTCCTCCGACACCGCATAGAAGGACGCCAGGCGGTTCATCTGGTTGATCGCCTCTTGGCGGTCCTGCTCGGCCTTGACCGCCTCCGCGTACTCCTTGTTGCCCTCGACCCGCTGGGGCGTGGGAATCTCCTCGACTTCCTTGGGAAAGAAGCGGGTGTCCCGGGGCGGCATGGAGCTTCGGACGGACGCGAGGCCCGTGGCCGCTGCGTTGATCTGGGTGCCGGAGATCTCGGCGAAGGCGGCCAGGTGGCGGGCGTGGGTCACGAGTTTGGCGCCCCACTTACGGAAGGCCTCTCCGGACTCGCCCTCCCAGTCGACCCGGGTGATGTGACCCTCAAGCTCGTCGGCGGCTTCCTCGATGGCTGTCTGGGCGTTCCACAGAGCGGTGCTCGCGGTCTCCAGGTCCTCCGGGTTCGCTGACTCGACCATGTCGATCATGTGGTTCAGGGCGTGGCGCTCGAAGTCCGTCTTGCCGAAGACCCGGAGGTTTCCGCCCCCGAAGAAGCCTTCGAACGCGTTCGCCGCATGATTGGCCATGTTGATGGCACTGACCTGGGAGTCGGCCCACTGCCGCTCGAACTCGTGCGGGTCCTGGTGCTTCTGCTCGTCGCTCACTAGTAGCCGCCCCCTGCCTGCTTGTCGCCGGAGCGCTTCGGCGCGGGTTCACCGTGCTTCGCCGCTTCTGCCGCCGCCTCCGCGGCCTCCTTCTCCCGCTGCGCTTCCTCCTGCTGACGGCCGATCTCGGTCCGGATCTCCCAGAACCGCTGCCGCTGCTCCTCGTCGAGGTTGTCGAAGTTGCCTTGCGCGCCCAGAACGGCGATCTGCATCGCCTCTATCTGAAGCCCCAGGTTCTTGGAGAGTGCGGTGAGGCGTTCGTGGACGCGCTCGTACTGGCCGTGGAGGCCCTTGGCCTCGGCGAAGCCGCCCGAACCGCTGAACGAGGCCTCGGAGAGGGCGTGCGCCGCGAGCTTCTGAGGGCTGCCTGGCGAGCCCTCGAACGTGGCGAGCACAGCATCCACACGCTTCTTGAAGGTTCCGAGCGCCTCCAAGCCGACCTTGAGGCCCTCCGCAGGCAGCATGCCCACCCTCCCCGTTCCCCGTTTGTATAGCCATCGCGCGGTGCACAGGCGGTGGCCCGATCAACACACTCGATGACCACTGTAGTCATTGTGTAAATCACGGCCAACTGAACTTTGTGTTAGGAGAGTTACGAAGTTGTCGAGACACCATCAGGAGACCCGCTCCGAACCCCCTCGAAGGCTCTGAAACTTGGGCAAGCCACTCGCACTTCGTCACACCCGCTCCCTGTCAAGAACCGTCCCAATCGGTCAGGCACCGCGTGGCTCAAACTTTGCGATGCCAAAACCTTCCTGTCTTTGGCATGGCCCTCGGACCTGCGGCGCCGATGCCCATACGCACCTGCCGTCACTCACCCTTCCAACGCCCGCCGAGCCCCCACCTCGCTGGGATACTCCCGCACAGTGAACGCGGCGACGACCCAGCCGACGCACCACGCGGCGAACGCCGGCATGACCGGCGCCGCTATCAGGAAGAGGACGCGGCCCGCGAGGGTCAGCCACACGGAGCGGCGGGTCTCGGCGCGTTTGGCCTGGCGGGCCTGGGCGGGGGTGGGCGGGTCCAGGAGTTTCTTGTGGTGGTCGCGGCGTTGGAGCTGCCATCCCCAGATCAGTGCCGCGCAGGACGCCAGCGCCTGCGTCCAGTCCCAGACGGTGCGCACCGTCTGGGAAAGGTCCGCGCGGAAGCTGCCGTAGAGGACCAGCGCGATGTAGCAGAAGAAGGCCAGCACGGCGAACCAGAGGGCGGCGCCGACGGTGCGGCGCAGCCAGTAGCGGGCGCCGCGCTCGTACCACGTGGTGCCGAGGCCCGGCAGGGCCGGGATCGGGCCCCGGCGGCCGGGGACGGGGACGGGGACTTCAGAAGATGCTCTTGATGCCATGCCACACGTCGTCTTTCAGCCTGATGAAGTCGTCCCCGGTTTCTGACAGGACGTGTCCGCTGCCGTGCAGCACACCGCCCACCACTCCGTGGTCGTGGATGTCCTCGCTCCAGTGCTCGTGGAAGGCGTGATCGATGACGCCGGTCGCACCGACGACCACGGCTCCCCCGACCCCGGCCACGACGGCCACGGGCACATCGAAGGGGGCGAGGGCCACCAGGCCTGCCGTGATGGCCGTACCGGCGGCCAGGCCCGCGAGGTTGGCGCCGCCGTCGACAGTGACTGAGTGCTGCCAGGACCACCCCTTGGCGTGGTCGTCCGAGGCTTCCAGCAGTCCGCAGGCGCCGGCCGCGGCGACGTCCAGGACCGGGACCTCCTTGAGGAAGTCCGGGACTTTCTCCAGGCTCTTGCCCGCGCGCAGTGCGTCGGCCGCGTCGGCCAGCTTGACGTTGAGGGCTCGGTCGTACGGCAGTTTGGTGCTGCCGTGGTCGGCGCGGGCGATGTCCTCCTCCAGCGACTCGACCTGGGCCACGGCATCCTTGTAGGCACCTTTGGCAGGGAGATCCGCGGGAAGCGCGCGTCCCGCCTTCTGGAACGCCCTGCGCTCCGCGCGGAGTTCCTTCTTGGCGGCCCGCTCCTCGGCCTCAGCGCTGTCGATCTTGGTGCGGGCCTCTTGGCCGCCTGCCCGGGCGTCCTCGGCGTCGTAGGCGTACAGGCCTCGGAGATAGTCCGCGATGGTGATCTTGTCGCCGGTCGAAACCGGGGCCGTCACCTGCGCATACAGGCCGCGGAGCTTGTTCGCCGCGACCAGCCGGGCGTGCTGGGCGGTGTGCAGGATCTCCTTGCGCACCTTGGCGTACTCGTCCATCGCGGCGATCGTCTTCTGGGCACCGGCCGCGTCGGGAGGATCCGCCGTCACCATCGGCAGCGGAACGCCCTGGTCTCCCATGGCCACGCCCTTGCGCGTGGCCACGTGTTCGGCGTTCTGCAGCGCGGTCTCACAGGTGGTCAGTGCGTCGGTGAGGTCGGAAAGGATGTCGCCCGCGTCGTGCACGAGACTCGCGAAGGCCCCCGCCGTCAGCGCGTCCTGGCTCCAGGCGGCACGGAAGGTCTCGGCCGCCTCGCCCTTCCAACTCGCGTCGTCCACAAGGCGGTCGACGGCACGGCTGAGGGGATGGACGACGTCGTCGAGCTTCGGTTTGGCGTTCTTGTACGTCTCGGCCATCGTGCGCAGCCCGCCGATGTCACCGCCGACCCAGCTGTCGGCCATCAGCCGTCACCCGCCATCAGGTCCTCGAACAGGCCGTGTACGTCGATGTCGTGCCGTCGGAAGGAGTCGCGGGCGTACGTCACCTTGTCGCCGTGGTCGTCCAGCCGGTCGGCGAAGCCGGTGTGCAAGGCGACGATGAGGTCGGCGACCTCCTTGACAGCGTGGTCCAGTCCGGCGTCACCGCCGCCGACCACGGGCGGCGCCACGTCGGCGTGCAGCTTGCGGTAGTTGGTGGCCTCGTCGTGGAAGGTCTTCGACATCGCGGTGAGGTCGCTCAGGATCGCCTTGAAGTCGGCGGTCATCAGCGCACCTCCCGTGCGTAGGCGGCAAGGTCGGCCCGTTGCCAGTTGCGTTGTCCGGTGGCGACCGTCGGGTCGAGCAGGACGGTGACGCCGTACTCGCCCATCCCCTCGGCCAGCGGGCCGATCGAAGTGGCCACCCATGGCTGGGCCTCGCCGAGTGCGGCTACGAGGTTGTCGAGGGTGGTGAAGGCGAGGGCCACGGTTCCGTCGGTGGGGTGCCCGAAGAGTTCGTATGCGATGTAGGGGATGCGGGTGGGGGTGCCGGAGGAGGCGTCCGCGGTGTCGACGTACCGGGGATGGGCCGGCACGAACACAGGTGTGTGGTACGGGGGTACGCCGGGCTTCGGGCCCGGTGACTGCTCGGCCTCCGGGTGTTCGCTGCGCTCGCTGCACTCTGTGTACTCGACGTACTCGACGTAATCGAGAAGGCGTGATCTGCGGGGCTGCGGGTCCGATGCCCCGGCCTGGGTCTGGGGTTGGGCCCCGGCCTGAGCCGGACCTGCGGGCGGCTCCGCCTCGAAGTAGTCGAGAAGGCGGGAACGGATCGGTATAGCCACCGCCGTCTCCTCTTCCCCGTGGATGATGTGGCGGCACCACCGTAGCCAGCGAACAATCGCGCAAATCCCGCTATGTCAGGTTGGCGGGGTTCGGGCATGCGCAACCCATACGGCGGTTTGGCCACAGCCTGGCCTGTGCTTGACCGCGGGATGACTGGGGTGCGGTGAGAGGACTCCGGCGCGCTGTCGTCGGTCAGTCGTCGGCGACTTGGATCAGTACGGCGAAGCGGTCGCCGTCGCTGCCGACGACAAGGCCGTCGAACGTGCAACCGGTGACACCGTCCACGCAGCCGTCGTCCCAGTTGGACCACCACCGTGCTTCGGGGCCGAGGAGCCCCACCACGCGCTCGGCGATCGCCTCGGCTTCGGCGGGGTCCGTGAAGGGGAACTGGTCGAACGCCAGGTCTTTGGAGGCGAGTTCGGCCATGAGCGCGGTGGCCTCTGCCGGGCTCATGGAGTAGAGCGACATTTCAATCTGTGATGCAGGGGCAGGCTCGGCCTCGTCGGAGTACTGGTGCCAGTAGCTCTCGTGCAGTTCGACGACAAGGGCGTGCACTTCCTCGGCGACGGCCTTGGTGAGTCCGCCCAACTCACCGGTCGGCCGGAGCCGTCCTGCTCTGACGTATACGCGAAGCTCGTGCGAGAGGCCGTTCACCAGGGTGGACAACTCGTCGTCAGGCAAGATCACTTCGTGTCCCCGCGCGTGCGGGGGACGTACTCCGCCCGTGGCCCACTGAGCCGATCCGCGACGAGCGCGAGCCACCCGCCGGGCGAGTACGGGGCCGGCGGGTCGACCTCCATACCCAGCTCCGCAACAGCCAAGGCGTAATCGGACTCGTCAAGGTCGAGGGCGAGCAGCTCGTGCAGCTCGCCGACGAGGCGGGCGACGACCTGCGGGTCGGTGGAGGACCGGTAGTCGTTGATCGCCGCGTCGTGGTCGTCGAACTCGTCCTGCATGTCCTGCGAGAACCAACCGCCGAGGAACTGGCCGAGTTCGGGGAAGCGGGCGTGCCACTCCCAGTGGGTGACGGGGGTGGCGATGGCCGGAACCTCGCCCTCGTCGATGCTGTGCTTGATGTGATCGGCGAGGCAGTACAGCCACTGCTGAATCTCGCCCTCGGGCAGCCCGACGTCCGGGATCGAGTAGAACTCGCCCAGGCGCAGCCGGAGTCGGCCGGGAGGGTTGTCGGCGTACTCGCGCAACTGCCGCTCGGCGACGGCGAGGCACCACGGGCGACTGTGCCAGGTATGGCGCAGATACGCGATCAGGGCCTGGCTGGGCTTGTCCGCGGTGTCGTCGGCCGACTGTCCGGCGTAGGCACGCATCACCTGGTCCAGCTCGCCGTAGCGGCGGTCGTGTTCGAGGGGGCTCAGGGGCACGGTGATCAGCCTCTACGGATCTCTACAGGTAGACGGGAAAGGTGGCGTGGACGACGAAACCGTGTGGGCTGGATGCGTCCCGCTTCAGGACCACACGGGCCGACCGCACATCGGCCGGCTCCCGCCCAGCCAACATCATCGCCTGCAGCAGCACCCTGCCCACCGGCTCGGACCGGGACGGCCAGGACGCCTCAATGACCAAGCGGGGGCGCGTGGACTGAGCGAGCCACCGGTGAATGACCTGCTCGTTGGCCGTGACGACCTGCTGGGTGGCCCACATGGCCGTTTCTCGGTCGGGGTAGGTCGCACTACGGGTGATCACAGGCGGGCCGTTTCGTGAGCGTGCCGCATGTGGTCGTTGATGAGGCTCAGCAGCTGAGCCAGTTCCTCCGTCGTGGTCCAGGGCATGACGCGAGCGGCGTCGGCCGCGAGTTCGGGTGACTGCAGGTTCATCACCAGCGCCCTTTGCGCTTCAGCGGAAAGCGGGCCGAGATGTTCTGCGCAGAAAGGGTGCTCCGAATCGATAGCAGCAGCCACAGAATCCTCAAAGGTCTCATATTCGCCGAGGTTCACCCAATTTTTATAGAATCCCAAGAGCTTACCGAAGTGGACTTCTGATTCCCAGTCGGACATCGCAAGTCGGTCGAACTCTCTCGGCAACTCTCGATCGACCGCCCGGAGGACCCCTGCGAGCGTGTTCAGGTATTCGGTCTGGTCGGATCCACCAGACGCACGGTCGACTTTTTCTCTGAAGGAAATCGGAACAAGCCCTTCTCTCTGGTCGGCCCAAAGCTCTGACGCAAGGTCCAGGAGAGCGGTCACCGTTACCACAGGGCACACCCACTCAACCTCGTTCGTCCAGCGGAGCACACGCAGGAACCGGGCTATTTCCTCGTCCACTTCACGCTCTCCGTGGGACTCCTGGCACCCAATAACAATGTCCATGATTCTGTTTACGGGCCCTCGATCGAAGGCCGACCATGTAAATGACTGCATGAGTAATATCTTCCCGCCCGCGAGATTCACGGTCTTGTGCGAAATCAGGGTACCGGCATTGACGTGAGGACTACGAACGGAGGATCGATGCCTTTGCGATAACGCAGTACGACATCCACTCCATGTGTGTCGGAGGCCTGGGCCTGCAGGCCATGGGCATCATAGTCGGCTCGACTGACCGTGGACCCTGTCACCTGATTGAACGAAAGGGTGACGGGTGGGTCGATCGTAGACCTGTTCGGATCGTAGTTGGGGTTGTTCGCCGCCCTCCGCTCCACTCCCTCGATCCATTGCTCGATCCTGGCAGCGTTGTCGATGTCATCGAGCGCGGCCTGCGTGAACCGCTGAGCAGAGGGCATATCCGTGAAACTGGAGGAGGCGTCAGGCCTGACCTGCCCGTTACGGACGATCTGCTGATCCCTGAGACGCTGCGCAAGCTGCTCGTCCGTCTTACCCGCATGTTTGTCGATGACGTGGCTGCCGTGTATCCCTTCCTGGCCGGCCAAGTCAACCGGATAGAAATGGTTTTTCTCGTCCGTATCGGTTGTGTACTTGTGCTCGGTCTTGAACTCGTTGAGTGACCGTGCACCGAACGTCTCTGCACGCGCCTCTTCGGCGGCGTACGTAGGCACACTGCGTTTGGCTTCTTCCAGCGCGGCCTTGAGCTTGGTCAGGTCGTCGCCAAGAGCATCTATCTCGCTGTTGTAGCTGTCAACGGCGTGGTTCAGGCGGCCGGTGTCGATGTTGGCGATGAACTCCGCGGCAATCACCGGAAGTTCGGCGACCTTTTTGAGCGCGTCCAGGACACCGCCCACGTCGAAGGTCTTCTTGGCCGCGTCCTTGTACACATCGGTGATCGTGGACCTGACCTTCGTCACCTCCGCGCTCACCCCTTCGCACGCCGTCGCGAGCGCGCGGGCTGAGTCCTGGAGGACATCGAGTGCGGGCTGTCTCCCGTCGTCGTGGCTCCACTTGTAGTTGTGGTGCTCCTTGCCCCACGCCGTGGTCCCCCATATCGCCGAGCAGAACTGCTTCATAGCGCTCTGCCACTCATCGTTCCCCGGCGCGGGATTCGTGAGATAGGCGATCGCGTCGTCGAAGGAGTCCGCCGACTTCTTGGCGTCCTTGCCCGCCTGCCGCCAGGCCTGCGCGATCTTGGGCAGGTCGATGTCGTCACCGCCCGGCGTGATGTCGGCGACCTTCCCGTGGCGCAGGGCGTGTTGGAGGATCGGGCGGAGGATCTCGTCGCCGACCACGCTCAGGGCGCCGGAGACCTCGTCGATGATCGCGTTGCCCCAGCCGTCGCCGGCGGGCGCGTTGCCCCAGCCGAGTTCGGCGACGGGGCCGCCGGCGCCGGCGTTCTTGATGACGGCAGGTGGGTTCTTCTTGGCCACCGCCGGCGCCAGGGGGGCGGTTGCCTGCTCCGCCTGCGCGTAGTTGTTCGCCGTGACGGTGAGGCCGACCGCGGCGCCTCCGACGCCCTCCGTCGCCCGGCTCCACACCTCCAGGAAGAGTGCGGCGGCTTCGGCGTACGCCTTCGCGAAGGCTTCCGGTCCGGTGCCGCAGCCGACCGCGTGGGCGTAGCCGTCGAGTGTGTCGACGAGGCTCTTGGCCCGGTCGGAGAAGTCGTGCTGGGCGTTGCGCAGCAAATAGGAGGCGTAGTGCACGTGCTGCGGCTGCACGTCGAAGCCTACGAGGTTGCCTGGTGGAGCAGCGGGCTTCACCGCCGCCAGTTCATCGGCACGTTGCTGACGTGCCGAGTTCGTGTCCTGTCGCGAGATGTTCTTGCCGCCGGGGTCGGTCAGGCCGCCCGGCGACGGCTGGGGCGTGGGGGCGCTGCCGCCCGAAGAGCTGGTGCCGCCCGTGGGCGACGGGGTCGGGGCGGGCGTAGCCATCAGGCGGCCCCCCAGCCCCGCAGCACCGCCTGATGGGCCGCCGCATAGTTGGTGTGGCCGGTGGTCACGTACTCGTGCAGCCACTTCTGGGCCGCCTGCAAGTCCTGGGCCGAGCGGTCCCATTCGTCGAGCTTGTCGACGAACGCGTCGCGCGTCTCGCCCTCCCAGGACAGCACGACGGGTACGACGCGGTCGTAGAGGCCGTCCAGCCTTTCGTTGAGCTTCTTGAGGATGTCCTCGAGATCGGTGGCGAGGTCGTGGAGGGTTGAGAAGGTGACGGCTATGTGGTCGTCGGAAGCAGGCCCGGTCGGCATGATCCCCCGCGGATTTGGTAATTACGCCTGTGCAATGAGCAGTTGGCGATGCCGGTCAGAAACTGTCGAGGCTGCTGCGCGGTGCCGGGGGCGGCTCCGTGTTCGGCGTCGACAGCTTGTCGACCTCGCTGTCGACGTCCACCTGGATCGACCGCATCTGCGCGAGCACCTCGAGTTCGTTCTCGGTGAAGCCGTCCCGGCTCATGCGTACGGCCTGCTCCAGCAGCTTCATCACTTCACGGATGCGTACGGCGTCCTCGGCCGCCGCCCGGTGGAACGTGCGGTAGGCCGTCGCCGCCGGGCCCCGCCAGCCCGCCTCGATACGGTCGACGACCGCGTCCATGCGTTTGACCTGCTTGTCCAGGTGATCCTGCATGTCGTCGAGATCGCGAGCGAGCTTCGTCAGGTTCTGGGACGAGACCCGGAGGTTCTTGCCCTGCCCGTCCCCGCCGCCCTGTGTACCGCCCGGCGCCGAGCCTGTTCCGTTCACACTCATGCCGTACCTCTGCCCCCGTCGCTTCGGCGTCACGAGTCCGGTGATGCTTCGGCAATCGTACGGTTGTCCGGACAGTACGCCTCAAGTGACCCTGATGGCCGGGAAGATGGTTGGGAGATGGTTGGGAAGATGGCTAGGAAGAAGTCCCCGCGCTTCGTCCCCGCCTCCGCGCATCCCGCATCGCCACCGCCGTACCGCCCAGCCCGGCTACAAGAACCACCGCCCCCACGGACACATACGTAGCGAGGCGAGCGTTACGTTCCTCGGCCGTTTCGCCGATCTGGAACTTGGCCGGGGTGGGGGCTTCCTGCTTGCCCAGGCCTTGCTGAGGGTTGGGGGACTCTACGGGGTGTTCGTCCTCCGTCAGAGCTCGGACGGGGTCCACCACGCCCCAGCCGACCAAACGGTCGTGGCCCGCGATCGTGCGCTCAGCGGTCTGTTCGATCTGGGCGACGATCTCGCGGGCGGTCCAGTTCGGGTGCTTCGCCTTGATCAGTGCCGCGACCCCGGCGACGTACGGCGCCGAGAAGCTCGTACCGTTGTCGGAGCAGTGGCCGCCCTTGGGGACCGTGGAGATCATGTCGACGCCGGGGGCGGCGACGCCGACGAACTCGCCGGCCTGGGAGAAGGAGGCGCGCTCGTTGTTGCGGTCCGAGGCCGCGACCGCGAGGACGCCCTTGTAGGACGCGGGGTACGTCTCCTTGACGTTGCCGCCGAGACCGTCGTTGCCCGCCGAGGCCACGACGACGATCTTCTGAGCCAGGGCCTCGTCGATCGCCAGTTCCAGATCGGGCGTCGGCTTCACCGCGTTCGACGTGTCCTGGGAGATGTTGATGACGCCGGCCCCGGCCTGGATGGCGTAGCGGACCGCCCGCGCCAGGCTTTCGGCCGTGCCGTGGCCCTCCGCGTCGTTCTGCTGGATCGGGATGATCGTCGCCTCGGGGGCCAGGCCCACGAAGCCGGTGCCCTTGGCGGGGCGGGCCGCGATGATGCCGGCGACCTTGGTGCCGTGGCCGACGGTGTCCGTGGTGCCGTTCTCCTTGCCCCGCTCGATCGGGTCGCCGTTCTCGTCCTTGAGGTTCTTGTCCAGGAAGTTGCGGCCGCTCTTCGCGTCGACCGCGTCGGTGAGCTGTGGATTCGTCACGTCCACGCCGGTGTCGATCACCGCCACCCGTACGCCCTTGCCCTTGGACTGGCTCCACAGCTCGTCCAGGAGGACCCGCTGCAGGGACCAGGGACGACCCGGGTATTTGCCGTTGGGGAACGAGCACTGGTCCGAGTACGGGAGGTCGGCCGCCGCCGCGGGGGACGCGAGGACGACCGGGGCCGTCGTGAGCAGGGTCGCCGCCACCGTGGTCGTCATACGGAGGAGAGAAGGCACGTGTCGCATGTCCGCACCCCTCAGGAACCCTGCGGCTGGCGTGCCGCCGTCGTCGACAGGCGCGGTCCCGTGGGCAGGAACTCCGACCAGGCGGCGGGGATCGGCGCGGGATCCACGTCCTTGTAGCCCAGCCGGGTCTGGGCCTGCTCGGCCTCCTGCTGGGCCTGCTCGCGTTCCTTGGCCGTCGTACCGATGCCGGCGTCGTCCGTGCCGCTGTCGGCGTTGGACTGCAGGACGTAGCGCAGGCCCGTGTCGGTGACGAGGAAGACGGGGCCGGCCTTGGTCTCCTCGCCCTGGAACTGGCGGTAGAGCTGGCCGGATCCGGGCGTGACGTAGGCGCTGGAGGAGCCGGTGGGGAGCTTGGCCGGGAAGTCCGTGCCCGCCCAGGTGCTCAGGGTCGTGTCGCCCGAGCCGGCGTTCACGCCGCGCAGGACGTTGCAGACGGTGCTGCGGCTGCCGGCCGCACCGCGGGGCTCGTTGACGGGCTGGGGGTCCCCGGTCGGCCACCGGTACTCCGTGCCGAACGGCTTGCCGGGGACGATGTCGCTGGGGCCCAGCTGCTTGGCCTCACCGGCCTGTCCGAGGGAGGCCAGGTCCTTGCTGAACAGCAGGAGCTGGGCGACGAAGGGCGAGATGGGGGCGACGCGGCCGGGCAGCACCACGTAATCCTGCACCGTGTTGTTGTCGGCCGCCTTGAGCACCATGCCGACCTTGTTGGTCGCCTCGTCCAGCAGACCGGGGGCGTCGGCGGCGGCGCCCACCTGGCCGGGGATCTCCGGGAAGGAGATGGGGTCACCCTGGTGCAGGGTCTCCAGCCACTCCTTGGAGACCTTCTGCGGCTGCCGGCCGGAGCCGACGACGGCGCGCAGCAGCAGTTCGTCGCTCTTGTCGATGGGGTACGACCGCCCGCTCGCGTCCACCACGTAGTGGTTGCCGTCCGGGCCCGCGACGTAGAGGAGTTGACCGCCCGTCAGTTTCTCTCCCTTGCCCTCGGTCGCCTTCATGTCGCGGGAGGCGAGGACCAGGGCCGCCTTCTGGATGGACTCGCCGCCCGCGCTGGGACGTTCGCAGACCGCCCAGCGCTTCTCGCTGCCCGCCTCGGACGCCGAGGGAAGGCGGTCGGGCGCGTACGGGATGCCGATGGTGACGCCGTGCGGGATCTTGCCGTTGTCGAGGACGGATTCGGCGACGGTCACCACCTCGCCCTGGCCCTCGTTGAGGAGCAGCTTGGCGGAGGCCATGTTGAGGACCGGGTGCAGCTGGACCTGCTTGCCGGTCTTCAGGACGACGTAGCGCGTGGTGGAGTCGCTGGCGACGATCACCTTGGCGTTGGGGGTGTTCCAGCCCTTGGGAGCGGTGGGCTTGAACATGCCCCACGCCCCGAATACGGCGATGACGACCACGCCCACGATGACGCCGGGGAGTACCGAGCGCAGCGGGCGGGGAGCGCCCTCCTCCGAGCCGTCGGGCGACGACTGCAGGAAGGCCGCGAGCATGCGGCGCTTCGCGAAGGTGTAGGCATTGAGCTGATCGCGCCGAGATGCCATCTGTGCCTGTCTCTCCCCGTGTTCACATGGGCCGCGCTCGCCGGGGTGACGTGGTCCCCCGCCTTCGATGTCAGAGCGGAGCCCTACTATGCCTGGTATCCGCGAGGACTTGTGGAGCGGGTAGGGTACCCGGGCCCTCAAGGGCCTTGTGCGGTGCTGAAATACCAGCGAGTTGTGAGCAAAACGGGGGGATGGAGTGATGGCTTCCGGAACACGCGCCCGGTCCCGTGACCGATCGCGGACACGAGGCTCCTCGGCGCCCCGGCCAACGGCGCGAGCGCCCCGGCAGACACCGGCGCAACGGCCGCCCTCGCCGGGCGCGCTCCACCTCCGGGTGCGTTCGGGTCAGGTCGGGGCATTCCGGTTGCAACGCCTCGTGCTGTTCGAGATCGCGGCCGCCATCCTGCTCGTCGGATGGGTGATCGATCCCGTGGCGCTGGTGCCGGCGGCCGTCGTCGCCGTCTGTCTGGTGCTGCTCTCCTTCTTCCGCCGTCGCGGCCGCTCCCTGCCCGAATGGCTGGCCACCGCACGGGCGTTGAAAGCGCGACAGCGCCGGGCCGCGAGTACGCCGATACCGGAGGGCACGGAGCCGGGGCTCGCGCCGGCCGTCGAGTGCGACCCGAGTCTGCGGACGTACACGTACGCCGGCCGTGACCGCCGGCCCGTCGGCATCATCGGGGACGGCACGTTCGTCACCGCGGTTCTGCAGGTGGAGGCCGACGCCACCGCTCTGCGGGCCGAGCGGAACCGGCAGCCGCTGCCGTTCAGCCTGGTGCACGACGCCCTGGAGGTGGACGGGATCCGGCTGGAGTCGGCGCAGGTCGTGCTGCACACGCAGCCCGCGCCCGCGATTCATCTCCCCCAGCAGTCCGTGGCCGTCGCCAACTACGCGCCGCTGCAGGAGCAGACGGGCGCGCCGGCCGTGCGGATCACGTGGATCGCGTTGAAGCTCGACCCGGAGCTGTGTCCGGAGGCCGTGGCCGCGCGCGGTGGCGGTCTGGTCGGGGCGCAGAAGTGTGTCGTGCGGGCCGCCGATCACCTCGCGAGCCGGCTGACCGGGGCCGGGTTCCGGGCGTCCCTCCTCGACGAGGAGGAGCTGACCTCCGCCATCGCCACCTCGGCCTGCGCCAACCCGCTGGTGACGGCGGAGGCCGGACGGGCGGAGACGCGGGAGCGGCGGACCGAGGAGTCGAGCCGGAGCTGGCGCTGCGACAACCGCAGACACACCACGTACTGGATCCGCCGGTGGCCCGCGCTGGGCGGCGAGAGAGCACCGTCGCTGCCGCAGCTCCTCGCCCTGGTCACGGCCGTCCCCGCGCTCGCCACCACCTTCAGCCTCACGCTCACGCGTGGGGAGCGGCAGGAGGTCTCCGTGTGCGGGCACCTGCGGGTGACCGGGCGCAGTGACGACGAACTCGTCGCAGGCCGGCGCGCGTTGCAGGGCGCGGCCCGGCACACGGGCACGGGGCTCGCCCGCCTCGACCGGGAACAGGTACCCGGCATGCTCGCCACTCTGCCCCTCGGAGGTGCCCGGTGACGGCGATGACCACGCGCGTGGGACAGGCGGCCACCGGTCGCGGTGAGCCACAGCCCTCTGTGCCCGAGCGGGCGCGCGAACTGCTGCGCAGCGGCCTCGGACTGATCGGCCCCCGGCACGCTCGGCACTCCGTGTCCGTCGACCAGCTGGGCGCCCTCGCCCTCCCCATCGGCGACGACGGCGTCGTCATCGGAGTGGACGCGGATGGGCGGCCCGCGGTGTTGGGGATCAACCGGCCGACTCCGTACGACGTCGTCCTCATCGGCGGGCTGTGGACCGTGCAGGTCATCGCGCTCAGAGCGGCGGCCACGGGAGCGCGGGTGGCCGTGGAGACGGGGCGGCCGCAGGCCTGGATGCAGATGGTGCATGCCATGGGGGGCGGGCAGAACGGGCTGGCCGTGTATGACGTCGGGCGGGTCCCGCCGCAGGGCACCTCGGCCGGTACGCCCGTGCTGGTGGTGCGGGACTGCGGTATGCGGCCGCCGCGCGGTCGGGTCGTCTCCGGGCCCTGGCAGTCGGTGCTGACCCTACTGCCGTACCTCAGCCCCGTGGCTCCGCGGCTCCTGCGGCAGGCGCGGCTCGTCGGGGTGCAGAGAATCTCGCCGGACGAGGCGACGGAGCTGGGCCGCACGATGGCGCTGCCGCGGGCCGAGGTGGAGGCCCTGCCCGGCCTCTCCGACGGCCTCACTCTCTGGTGTAGCGATCGCGACCGGCAGTATGTGCTCACACAACCCACCGACGCCGAGATCGGATTGTTGGGTACGCCGCGCAGGATGGACTGAATCGGCTGCCGCCTGACGCGAATTGAGCATTCGGGGGCGAATCTTCCGCTTTGTCTTGCGACCGTACACCCGTTATCGGGCGGTTTGTTCATCGGAAGTGGTGACGTGTACGACACTCGCGGGCCCGTTGTGAAGCAGTGCGCGGGTCGTGATGGAGTGGATGGGCCTGCCAGGGTGGGGCACGTGGTGATTAGGCTGGGAGAGGGCGCGATGCCAGAACCCGTGGACCGGGCGTCGGTGCCCCAGGGGGAGCCGGCGGACCGGACGACCTCGAACGACCAAGGCCGACAAGAAATGGTCGCCCCGGCACGGCATGAGGGTGCTCGACCACACCAGGAGGAACTGTGAGCAGCGATCGGGACGGGATCCGCGGGGGCTGGGCCACACCCGACGATGACCAGCCCGACGCGGAGTCCGCCATCGAGATGACGGGCGAGTTCACCATCGACTACGCGCCGCCTGCCTGGTACACGCAGAACGCGGGTGGTGGGGGGTCGGGGCAGTCCGGGCAGTCCGGGCAGTCCGGGCAGTCCGGGCAGTCCGATCAGGAAACCGGTACGGCCGGTGCCTCGGGAGCCCCGGGGACGCCGTCGGCTGCTTCGCCTCCGCCGGACTCCGCGTTTCCGGCAGCGGCTCCCACTCCGGCTCCGGCTCCGGCCACTCCTCCGACGGGGGAGCCGATGGGCGTGCCCAGCCCGCCCGCCAGGAGCGGCTTCGAGTTGCAGCAGCCGTACGCACCCGTCCCGCCCCAGGCTCCCGCTCACCCTCAGCCACCGGCTCAGCCGCAGGGGCCGTGGGCTCAGGCCGCCGCTCCGACGGCTCCTGAGGCCCCCGTTGCGCCGCCTGCTCCTCCTGCCGCTCCTGCCCACCCCGCTTCCGGCGAGGGTGAGTCCGGAAACGGCGACCTGGAGAGCGGCGACACCATGCGCTTCTCCGCTGCCTCCCTGAAGCGGGAGATCGCGGAGCTCGCCGCCGCGTCCGAGGCGGCGGCCGGCGCCGGCGCCGGGCAGACGTCCGTCGGCGGGAGCGAGAGCGCGGCCGCCGGTTCCACGGAGAAGGCTTCGCCGCCGACCGGTGACGGTGACAGCGATGCCGGCGGTACGGCGGCGGACTCGCCCGGTGCAGATGCCGGTGCTGGTGCCAGTGGTCGTACGGATGCCGGCACGGACGCCTCCACCGACGTCGCCGGCGACTCCTCGTCCGCCGACGTGGACAGTGGCGACGACGCTCCGTCCACAACGGCCGAGGACACGGAGGAGGAGGCGGAGTCTTCGGCAGACGGCGAGACAGAGGACGCCTCCGCACAGGACGCCGGTGGCGCCGTGGACGAGTCGACGGATGCGGCCCCCGCCCCCCAGTCCGGCTTCTCCTCCTGGACTCCCCCGCCGGTGCCGGAGGGCGACGTGCCGCCGCTGCCGCCGTCGTACCAGCCGGCCGCCCCGGCACCGGCTGCCCAGTGGCCCGCACAGCCGCAGCCACAGCCGCAGCCGGAATCCGGCGCGCCCGCGCAGGACCAGCCGCCCACGTCGGCACCGCAGCCGCCCTTCCAGCCCCAGGCCCCGCAGCCCGCGCCGAACGCGTGGAACCAGCCCGCCGCGCCTGCCCAGCCGACGCCGCCGGCCCCGGAGACCCCTCCGGCCCCTCCGCAGCCCGGCTACGGCTTCCCGCACCCCGGCACTCCGCCTCAGCAGCCGCCCACCGCGCAGGGCGGATACGGCTTCCCCCAGCCCCCGGCACCCAACGCCCAGGGCGGATACGGCTTCCCACAGCCCCCCGCACCCAACGCCCAGGGCGGATACGGCTTCCCGCAGCCCTCCGCACACCCCGGCCAGCCGGCCAACCCGGCGCAGCAGCGCCCCGGCGCTCCGCAGCAGCCCGACGCCCAGCAGCCCCAGCAGGGTCCGTCCCAGCAGGGTCCGTCCCCGCAGGGCCCGCCTCCGCACGGTCAGCCGCCGCACGGCCAACCGCCGGTGGACCCCCGGACCGGTGGCGCCTGGCCCCAGGCCATGCAGCACGATCAGCGGCCGAGCAACCCGGGTGCGGCGCCCCTCGGGTACACCGCGGCCGTCGAGCTGTCCTCCGACCGGCTGCTCAACAACAAGAAGCAGAAGGCGAAGAGCAGCCGCCCGACGCCCGGCGGCGGCCGGTTCAAGCTGGGCGGGAAGAAGGAAGAAGCCGAGCGGCAGCGGAAGCTGGAGCTCATCCGCACCCCCGTGCTGTCCTGCTACCGCATCGCCGTCATCAGCCTGAAGGGCGGCGTCGGCAAGACGACCACGACCACGGCCCTCGGCTCCACGCTCGCCACCGAGCGGCAGGACAAGATCCTCGCCATCGACGCCAACCCGGACGCCGGTACGCTCGGCCGCCGCGTGCGGCGCGAGACCGGGGCCACCATCCGTGACCTCGTCCAGGCGATCCCGTACCTCAACTCGTACATGGACATCCGGCGGTTCACCTCCCAGGCTCCGTCCGGCCTGGAGATCATCGCCAACGACGTCGACCCGGCCGTGTCCACGACCTTCAACGACGAGGACTACCGGAGCGCCATCGACGTACTCGGCAACCAGTACCCGATCATCCTCACCGACTCCGGTACCGGTCTGCTCTACAGCGCCATGCGCGGTGTCCTCGACCTCGCCGACCAGCTCATCATCATCTCGACGCCGTCCGTGGACGGCGCGAGCAGCGCCAGTACGACGCTGGACTGGCTGTCCGCGCACGGGTACGCCGACCTCGTCTCGCGGTCCATCACCGTCATCTCGGGTGTCCGCGAGACCGGCAAGATGATCAAGGTCGAGGACATCGTGGCGCACTTCGAGACCCGTTGCCGGGGCGTGGTCGTCGTCCCCTTCGACGAGCATCTCGCCGCCGGTGCCGAGGTCAACCTCGACATGATGCGGCCGAAGGTGCGGGAGGCGTACTTCAACCTCGCGGCGATGGTCGCCGAGGACTTCGCACGGCATCAGCAGAAGCACGGCCTGTGGACGAGCGACGGCAACCCGCCGCCGGTCGCCGCACCTCCGATGCCGGGCCAGCAGGGCCAGCCGTACGCCCCCGGCCAGGCACCCGGCCAGCAGGGTCCGTACCCGCAGCAGCCCCACCCGGGCCACCAGCCCTACCCCGGCCAGCCGGGTCAGCAGTACCCCCCGGGCCAGCCGTACGGCCAGCCGGGACAACACGGGCAGCAGGGCCAGCCGTACCCCCAGTCCGGCGGCCAGCCCCAGCCCTACCCCGCACAGCCGGGCCAGCAGCCGGGCCAGCCCCACCCCGGCTACCCCCAGCACGACGGGCAGACCCCGCCTCCGCCCCCTCCCCCGCAGCAGTAGCCACACGCAAGTAGCCGCACGCGAACGAAGGGCGGCCGGTGCCCGTGAGGCACCGGCCGCCCTTCGGCGTCCTTCGGACGGGACTGACGATTACTACTCGGCGTCAGCCGTCGCCACCAGCTCCTTGCACCGCTTCACGTCCTCGGCCATCTGCTCCAAGAACGCCTCGAGCGTGTCGAACCTCGCCTGCCCGCGGACGAAGGCCAGGAAGTCGACGGCGACATGCAGGCCGTACAGGTCCAGGCCCACGCGGTCGATGGCGTACGCCTCCACCGTCCGCTCGGTGCCGTCGAACTGCGGGTTCGTGCCGACGGAGATCGCGGCCGGCATCGCCTCGCCGTCCACGTGGAGCCAGCCCGCGTAGACACCGTCGGCGGGGATGGCGGTGTGCGGGAGAGTCTCCACATTCGCCGTCGGGAAGCCGAGTTCGCGGCCGCGCTGGGCGCCGCGGACGACGACGCCCTCCACCCGGTGCGGGCGGCCCAGGATCTCGGAGGCGCCCTCGACGTCGCCCTCGGCGACCAGGCGCCGGGTCAGGGTCGAGGAGAAGGGCTCGCCGCCGCCCGCGTCACCGGACACGTACAGGTCGACGACCTCGACCTCGAAGTCGTAGATCTTGCCCTGCTCGGTCAGGAACTCCACGTTCCCTGCGGCCCGGTGGCCGAAGCGGAAGTTGGGGCCCTCGACCGCCGCCTTGGCGTGCAGCTTGTCGACCAGGACCTTGACGACGAAGTCGGCCGGCGAGAGCTGTGAGAACTCCGTCGTGAACGGGAGGATGAGGACCGCGTCCACGCCCAGCTCCGCCATCAGTTCGGCGCGGCGGTGGTGCGGGGCGAGCAGCGGGGGGTGGCTGCCGGGGCGGACGACCTCGCTGGGGTGCGGGTCGAAGGTGACGACGACCGCGGGAACGCCCAGCTCCCGGGCGCGTTCCACGGCATGCCGGATGATCAGCTGGTGTCCGCGGTGGACTCCGTCATAGGAGCCGATGGTGACGACGCTGCGCCCCCAGTCCTGGGGGATGTCCTCCAAGCCACGCCAGCGCTGCACTGTGACCGCTCCTTGTCGAACCCGTGTCCGTCTCTCTGCCTTTCGCGCAGATCCTCTTGCGCAGGTCTAAGGGTGCCATGCCGGGCGCCCGCGGCCCGCATCGGCATAGGGCTGTGACCGGAGGCACGTGGATCTCGCCTGCTCACGCGGGGTTTCGTACGCCGGCCAGGTTCTCGATCATCCGGCGGGCGCTGGAGCCGCCGTGTGTTCCGAGGCGCCGGTCGACGTACACGGCCACGTGGGCGGCGGTCTCCGGGCGCTGCTCCTCGGCCGAACGCGCCCCTCTCCACTCCCCTGGTTCACTCCGAGCGCCTGCCCGGACGGGTGAATGGACGGGGGCGGGTGGATACACCCTAGGGGTGGGGGAACCGAGGGGGACCGTGGAGCGGCGGCAGTGGAGTTACCCCGTGATCGCCGCTCCACGGGCGGATGCCCGCGGTCCCGACAGTCAAGACGTCAGCCGAAGACGGCCAGGCTCTTCGCCTTGCCCTTGTGTTCCTCCACGAGCGCGAGGAAGCGGCCCTCGGGGTCGAAGACGGCCACGGCACCGGTGCCCGCGTACACCTCGGGCATCTCCAGCCGTACGCCGTTCGTGAGCAGCCGGGCCCGGTTGGCGTCCACGTCCCAGCGTGGGAACGCGGCCGCGGCGGCCTCGGCGATCGGCATCACGGTCAGCTCCTGCTGGAGCTGGTCCAGCGTCTTCGCCGCGTCCAGCTTGTACGGCCCGACGCGTGTCCGGCGCAGGGCCGTGAGGTGACCGCCGACGCCCAGGTCGGCGCCCAGGTCGCGGGCGAGGGCCCGGATGTACGTGCCGGACGAGCAGACCACCGACACGACCAGGTCGAGCACCGGGGTGCCGTTCTCGGCGACGGCGTCCCGGACGTCGTACACGGCGAAGGACGATACGGTCACGGGCCGGGCGGGGATGTCGAAGTCCTCGCCCTCGCGCGCCCGCTTGTAGGACCGCACACCGTTGATCTTGATGGCGCTGACCTTGGACGGCACCTGCATGATGTCGCCGGTCAGCTGGGCGATGCCGGCGTCGACGGCGTCGCGGGTGACCTTCGAGGCGTCCACCGACTCGGTGATCTCGCCCTCGGCGTCGTCCGTGACCGTGGTCTGGCCGAGGCGGATCGTGCCCAGGTACTCCTTCTCGGTCAGCGCGAGGTGCCCGAGGAGCTTGGTCGCCTTCTCGACGCCGAGGACGAGGACGCCCGTGGCCATCGGGTCGAGGGTGCCGGCGTGCCCGACGCGCCGCGTCCTGGCGATGCCGCGCATCTTGGCGACGACGTCGTGCGAAGTGAAGCCCGACGGCTTGTCGACGATGACAAGGCCGTCGGGCGTCCGGTTCTGCTGGGTCATTCGGTGGTGTCGTCCTCGTCCTCGCCCGGCTTCCGGTAGGGGTCGGCCTCGCCGGCGTACTTGGCACCGGCCGAGACCTCGCGCACCTTCTCGTCGGACTGGCGTGCCTTGTCGAGGAGGTCCTCGATGGTCTTGGCGGTGTCGGGCAGCGCGTCGGCCACGAAGGTCAGCGTCGGCGTGAACTTCACGCCCGCCGCCGCGCCGACCGCGGAGCGGAGCACGCCCTTGGCGCTCTCCAGACCGGCGGCCGCGGCCGCCCGCTCCTCGTCGTCCCCGTACACCGTGTAGAAGACGGTCGCCTCCCGCAGGTCACCCGTGACCCGGGTGTCCGTGATGGTGACGTGCGAGCCGAGCCGCGGGTCCTTGATCCCGCGCTGCAGCTTCTGGGCCACCACCTCTCGGATGAGGTCCGCCAGCCTTTTCGCCCGCGCGTTGTCGGCCACTGGTCCGTCTCCCGTTCTTTCCTGTCTGCGTTCTCAGGTGCGTCAGTTGGTGTCTTCGGCCGTCAGTCGTCTTCGCCGTGGAAGCGCCGCCTGACGGACAGCAGCTCCACCTCGGGGCGGCCGGCGACCAGCCGCTCGCACCGGTCCAGTACGTCGGTGAGGTGCCCCGCGTCGCCGGAGACCATCGCCAGGCCGATGATGGCCCTGCGATGGAGGTCCATGTGGTCCACCTCAGCCGCGCTCACCGCGTACTTGCGCTGGAGCTCGGCCACGATCGGGCGGACGACGGACCGCTTCTCCTTCAGCGACCGTACGTCGCCGAGGAGCAGGTCGAAGGACAGCGTCCCCACATACATGTGTGTAACCGGTTCACCCGCCGGTACGGGATCGATGGCCCCGCCATTCAGTCGGCGGGGACATCAAGAACCGTACAACGAACGGGCGAATGGCTCGACGGGATTCTTTCGCCCCGCCCGGGGGCGCTGCCCCTGGAACGGCGCGTTGGCCGACGGAACCGAAGTCCCGTCGGCCAACACGAACCGTCGGCGTTACGCCCGCGGCTTCTCCCGCATCTCGTACGTCGCGATGACGTCGTCGACCTTGATGTCGTTGAAGTTTCCGAGGTTGATACCGCCCTCGAAGCCTTCGCGGATCTCGGTGACGTCGTCCTTGAAGCGACGCAGACCCTCGATGTTGAGGTTCTCCGCGACGACCTTGCCGTCGCGGACCAGGCGGGCCTTGGTGTTCCGCTTGACCTCGCCGGAACGGATGAGGACACCCGCGATGTTGCCCAGCTTGGACGACTTGAAGACCTCGCGGATCTCCGCCGTACCCAGCTCGACCTCCTCGAACTCCGGCTTGAGCATGCCCTTGAGGGCCGCCTCGATCTCCTCGATCGCCTGGTAGATGACCGAGTAGTAGCGAACGTCCACGCCTTCGCGCTCGGCCATCTGCTGTGCCCGCCCCGCGGCGCGCACGTTGAAGCCGATCACGATGGCGTCCGAGCCCATCGCCAGGTCGATGTCCGACTCCGTGACCGCACCGACGCCGCGGTGCAGGACGCGGATGTCGACCTCTTCGCCGACGTCCAGCTGGAGCAGGGAGGACTCGAGAGCCTCGACGGAACCAGAAGCGTCACCCTTGATGATGAGGTTGAGCTGCTGGACCTCGCCGGCCTTGAGCACCTTGTCCAGGTCCTCGAGGGAGACGCGACGCGTGCGCTTGGCGAAGGCCGCGTTGCGCTCACGGGCGGCGCGCTTCTCCGCGATCTGACGGGCCGTACGGTCCTCGTCCACCACGATGAAGTTGTCGCCCGCACCCGGGACGTTGGTCAGGCCCAGGACCTGGACCGGCGTCGCCGGACCGGCCTCCTGCACGTTGTTGCCGTTGTCGTCGTGCATGGCACGCACGCGGCCGTAGGCGTCGCCCACCACCATCGTGTCGCCGACCCGCAGGGTGCCTCGCTGGACGAGGACCGTCGCCACGGCACCGCGGCCGCGGTCGAGACGGGACTCGATCGAGATGCCCTGCGCGTCCTGCTGCGGGTTGGCCCGCAGGTCGAGCGAGGCGTCGGCGGTCAGGATGACCGCTTCGAGCAGCGAGTCGATGTTCAGACCCTGCTTGGCGGAGATGTCGACGAACATCGTCTCGCCGCCGTACTCCTCGGCCACGAGGCCGTACTCGGTCAGCTGACCGCGCACCTTGGTCGGGTCCGCGCCCTCGACGTCGATCTTGTTGACCGCGACGACGATCGGAACGTCGGCCGCCTTGGCGTGGTTGAGCGCCTCGACCGTCTGCGGCATGACGCCGTCGTTGGCCGCGACGACCAGGATCGCGATGTCGGTCGACTTCGCACCACGGGCACGCATGGCGGTGAACGCCTCGTGACCCGGGGTGTCGATGAAGGTGATCTTGCGATCCTCTTCGTTGACCTCGGTCGTGACCTGGTAGGCACCGATGTGCTGGGTGATGCCGCCGGCCTCGCCCGCGATGACGTTCGTCTTGCGGATGGCGTCGAGGAGTCGGGTCTTGCCGTGATCGACGTGGCCCATGACGGTGACGACCGGCGGACGGACCACCAGGTCCTCCTCGTCGCCCTCGTCCTCGCCGAACTCCAGGTCGAAGGACTCGAGCAGCTCGCGGTCCTCCTCCTCGGGGCTGACGATCTGAATCGTGTAGTTCATCTCGTCGGCGAGGAGCTGCAGCGTCTCGTCGGAGACGGACTGCGTGGCCGTGACCATCTCGCCGAGGTTCATCATGACCGCGACGAGGGACGCCGGGTTGGCGTTGATCTTCTCCGCGAAGTCGGTGAGGGAGGCACCGCGCGACAGGCGAATGGACTCGCCGTTGCCGCGAGGCAGCATCACGCCGCCGACCGACGGGGCCTGCATGGCCTCGTACTCCTGGCGCCTCTGCCGCTTCGACTTGCGACCGCGACGGGCGGGCCCACCGGGACGACCGAAGGCGCCCTGCGTGCCACCACGACCACCCGGACCACCCGGACGACCGCCGAAGCCGGGACGGCCACCGCCGCCGCCGGGACCACCCGGACGACCGGCGAAACCGCCGCCACCGCCACCGGGACCACCGGGACGGCCGGCGAAACCGCCACCGCCGCCGCCACCCGGACGACCGGCGAAGCCGCCGCCACCCGGGCGACCGCCGCCGCCACCGCCCGGACGGCCACCGCCGCCGGGACCGCGACCGCCGGGACCGCCGCCACCGGGGCGCGGGCCGGCAGCGGGACGCTGCGGCATCATGCCGGGGTTCGGACGGGGACCGCCGGGGCCACCACCGGGACGCGGGCCGCCGCCCTGCGGGCGGGGCATGCCGCCCGGGGTGGGACGCTGACCGCCAGGAGCCTGCGGACGGGGACCGCCCGACGCGCCCTGGGGACGAGGACCGCCCTGGCCCTGCGGACGCGGAGCGCCACCGGGCGCGCCGCCGCCACCGGGGCCACCACCGGGACGCGGGGCGCCGCCCGGACGGGGCGCCTGCGGGCGCGCCATGCCGGTGGAGCCACCAGAGGTGAAGGGGTTGTTGCCCGGACGGGGACCGGCCGGACGAGCACCGGGACGCGGAGCCTGACCACCCGGACGGGAACCGCCGGGACGGTCGCCACGGTCACCACGACCCTGGCCGCGCTCTCCGGGGCCGCCCGGACGGGCGCCCGGACGCGGAGCCTGGCCACCCGGACGCGGAGCGCCCGGACGGGCGCCGGAGCCGGAGCCGGAGCCGGAAGGGGAACCGGAGCCGGCGGCCGGTGCGGCGGGAGCCGCCGGAGGTGCCGTGAACTCGGGCGTGGTGGGCGCCGGAGACGCCGGGGCGGGCCGCGGCGCGGGCTTCGGGCCCGGAGTGGGACGGGGGCCGGGAGCAGCCGGCGCGGCGGGAGCCGCGGGCTTCTCGGCGGCGGCCGGCTTGGGGGCCGGCGGGCGCGGGGCAGCCGGACGGGCGGCCTGCGCGGGAGAGGGGGCTGCCGGCTTCGCCGGGGCAGCCTTGCGTGCGGGGGCGGGCTTGCCGCCTCCGTTGCCCTGCTGGAGGGCGTCCGTCAGCTTACGGACTACGGGCGCCTCGATCGTCGAGGACGCCGAACGGACAAATTCACCGAGTTCTTGGAGCTTGGCCATGACGACCTTGCTCTCCACCCCGAACTCCTTGGCGAGTTCGTATACCCGGACCTTAGCCACTTCGCTCCTTTTAGGTCCGGGTTGCGGCCGGACCGTCGCTACTTCATGGGCGTACTCATCGCGTACTCATCGAGTGCTCATCGCAATCTCGACCTACTTCCGACTCGCGAGGTACCAGGGCCGCACGGGGTTCCGCACGACGCGTCTTACTGTGTTGCCTGCTCAGCAACTGTCTGTCTGCTCGACATGCCGGCGCAACACCTTTGTGTCGAGCGCTCCCGGGGCGCGCAACGCCCGCGTGAACGCCCGGCGGCGTATCGCCTGGTCGAGACAGACCAGGGCGGGGTGTACGTACGCACCCCGGCCGGGCAGCGTACCGCGAGGATCGGGGACGCATGCGCCCTCGATCGCCACGATGCGCAGCAGATCGGTCTTGGCCGCTCGCTCCCGGCACCCCACACAGGTGCGCTCAGGGCATGCTCGGGCGGGCGTCCGGCCAGACACTGTTAAGTCTACCTCCCCGTACCGACCTCACCCCTTTGGGGCAGAAATCGAACGGCTGTTGTCGTGATCTAAGCGACCTGCGGCTTGGATCTATTCCCCGGGCTGTTCCGTGTCCGGACGGATGTCGATCCGCCAGCCGGTGAGCCGGGCCGCGAGCCGGGCATTCTGCCCCTCTTTGCCGATCGCCAGCGACAGTTGGTAGTCGGGCACCGTCACGCGCGCCGAGCGGGCGGCCATGTCCACGACCTCGACCTTGGAGACCCGGGCCGGTGACAGCGCGTTCGCCACCATCTCCGCCGGGTCGTCCGACCAGTCGACGATGTCGATCTTCTCACCGTTCAGCTCGCCCATGACATTGCGCACACGGCCACCCATGGGGCCGATGCAGGCGCCCTTGGCGTTCAGACCGGAGCGGGTGGAGCGGACGGCGATCTTGGTACGGTGACCGGCCTCACGCGCGATGGCGGCGATCTCGACGGATCCGTCGGCGATCTCCGGCACCTCCAGGGCGAAGAGCTTCTTCACCAGATTGGGGTGCGTACGGGACAGGGTCACGGACGGTCCGCGGACGCCCTTGGCCACCCGGACGACGTACGACCTCAGGCGCATGCCGTGCGCGTACGTCTCGCCCGGCACCTGCTCCTGCACCGGCAGGATGGCCTCCAGCTTGCCGATGTCCACGAGCACGTTCTTCGGGTCGCGGCCCTGCTGGACGACACCGGTGACGATGTCGCCCTCCCGGCCGGCGTACTCACCGAGCGTCGCGTCGTCCTGGGCGTCGCGCAGCCGCTGCAGGATGACCTGCTTGGCGGTGGTGGCGGCGATCCGGCCGAAACCGGTCGGGGTGTCGTCGAACTCGCGGGGCTCCTGGCCCTCCTCGAGGTCCTCCGGGTCCTCCTTCGCCCACACGGTCACATGTCCGGTCTCCCGGTTGAGCTCCACGCGCGCGTGGCGGCGGCTTCCCTCGGTGCGGTGGTAGGCGATGAGGAGGGCCGCCTCGATCGCCTCGACCAGCAGGTCGAAGGAGATCTCCTTCTCCCGTACCAAGCCCCTCAGGGCACTCATGTCGATGTCCACGGTTACGCCTCCTCCTCTTCCTTCATGTCCTTCGCGTCCTTACGGCTGAACTCGACCTGCACGCGCGCCTTGTCGATGTCGCCGAAGGCGAGTCTGCGTGCGGTGGGCTTGCGTCCCTTGACTCCGGGCACCTCTGCGTCGAGTCCGTCGTCGTCGACCGTGAGGATTCTGGCCACCAGCTCCTCGCCCTCGGCCAGCTGGAACTTGACCAGTCGTCCGACGGCTCGCCGGTAGTGCCGGTGCTCCTTGAGGAGGCGCTCCGCGCCCGGGGTTCCGACCTCGAGGGTGTACTCGCCCTCGCCCATCGCGTCCGTCTCGTCGAGCTTCGCCGAGAGCGCGCGGCTCACATCGGCGATCCGGTCCAGATCGGCACCGGTGTCGGAGTCGACGACGACGCGCAGTACACGCTTGCGCCCGACGGAGTCCACGGCGATCTCTTCGAGATCCAGGCCCTGGGAGCTGACGAGCGGTTCCAGGAGCTTTCGCAGCCTCTCGCTCTGGGTGGTGCTCATCCGGGTGACTCCTCGGCCGCGTGTGCTGTTGTGGGTAGGTCGCGTGTCTGGTCAAAGGGTATCCGGTCCCAAGGGGTGTTGCCGTCCACCGGGGCGGCCCTCGGACGGCCGCCGGGCGGCCACCTGGACCTTGGCCGGGGTCCGAACGGTGCCGCTGAGTGGTGCCGGGCGGGGGCGCGGGTACGGTGATCACGGGCGTGCCGCCCCTTCTTGGTGTTTCTTTCGTACGAGTTCCCCGAGGACGTCTGCCGTGCCCCTCACTCCGCCCTCGCGCGCCCTGACGGGACCGCGCCGAAGAAGCCTGCTCGCCACGGCCGCGGGCACCGCCCTGCTGGCGGGCTGCTCCGACGGTTCGGACTCCGAGTCCACCGGCGGCAGCCCGTCGGCGGCCGAGCGGGCACGCGCGCGTGCGGCCCGCGAGAGCCGAGGGCTGGTCGAGCGGTACGACGCCGTCCTGGCTGCGCATCCGGCGCTGGCGGAGCGGCTGGAGCCGCTGCGGGCGGAGGTCGTACGGCATGCGGAGGCGTTCGGCGAGGCCCGGCAGGCGTCCGGCCGGGCGCCGGAGACCTCCCCGCCGGCGTCACCCTCCGTTTCCCCGCCGGCCGCCGTGCCGGGGAACGAGAAGGACGCCCTAGCCGAACTCGCCGCCGCCGAGCGCTCCCTCGCGGACCGGCGTACGCGGGCGCTGCTCGACGTGCCGGGCGAGCTGGCGCGGCTGCTGGCCTCGGTGGCGGCGGCCGGGGCCGCGCACGCGTTTCTGCTGACGGAAAGGGCGAAGTGAAGGACCAGGAACTGAGGGCCCTCCAGGCGGCGCTGGCCGCCGAGCACGCGGCCGTGTACGGCTACGGGGTCGTCGGCGGCCGGATCCGTGAGGGCCGTCGTACGGAGGCGAAGGCGGCCTACGACGCCCACCGGGCCCGCCGGGACGCCCTGGCACGCGAGGTGCGGGACCTGGGCGGAACGCCGGTGGCCGCCGCGGCGGCGTACGCGCTGCCCTTCCCGGTGCCGGACTCGGCGGCGGCCGTGCGGCTCGCCGCGGAGTTGGAGGACCGCGTGGCCGGGGTGTACTCCGATCTGGTGCGGGCGGCAGGGGGCGAGCGGCGGCGCACGGCGGCCTGGGCGCTGCGGGAGGCGGCGGTGCGGGCGGTGCGCTGGCGGGGTGAGAGCGTAGCCTTCCCTGGGCTCGCCGAGCGGGCGGCCACCACCTCGGCGTCGCCGGCACCCACCGCGTAGGACGTACGGCTCGACCCGTACGGGAAGGGAACGACTCGCGCATGGCTTTCGAACCGCCGCGGCGTCTGGTCAGGGCGCTCGGTGAGACGGCACCGGACGGTGACGACTGGTTGGAGAAGCTGCCCGAGGCGGCCGGGGAGGCCGTCGCGCTGCGCGAGTTGACCGTCGAGCGGGTGCAGGTGCCCGGTGGGCGCAGCAGCCTGGTGCTCCTGGTACGGCGGCCGGACGGCACGCCCGCCGTGCTGAAGCTGGCCCCGCCCCGGGCCCGCCCGGAGAGCGAGCGGGCCGCGCTGGCCCACTGGGGCGGCCTGGGTGCCGTACAGCTGCTCGAACCGTTCACGGCGGAGGGTGTGCTGCTGCTGGAGCGGCTGCATCCGGACGTGTCGGTGCGGTCGCTGCCGGAGGCGAAGGCGCTGCTGGAGGCGGCCGGGACGCTGCGGCGGCTGTGGGTCGAGCCGCCGGCCGGGCAGCCCTTCGAGACCGTGGCGGAGCGGACCGGGCGGCAGGCCGAGGCGATGCGGGCGAGTGCCGTCGCGGACGCGGAGGTACGGCCGCTGGTGGACGCGGCGCTCGCGGCGCGCGAGGACCTGCTGGCCGCGCCGCCCGAGGTTCGGCTGCTGCACGGCACCTTCCGGCAGAGCAAGGTGCTCGCCGGGGAGCGGATGCCGTGGCTGGCCGTGGGCCCCGACCCGGTGGTCGGCGAGTGCGCCTTCGACCTGGCGCGGCTCGTCCGCGACCGGGTGGAGGACCTCATCGCCTCGCCCTCTGGGGCGGCCACGACCCGGCGGCGGGTGAAGAGGCTCGCGGAGTCGCTGGACGTGGACCAGGAGCGGCTGCGCGGCTGGACGCTGTTCCGGGCCGTGGAGTCGGGCGTGCGGGCGCGGAGGGTCGGGCGCCGGGCCGACTCGGAGTTGTTGCTGGAGTTCGCCGACTGGCTGTAGGGCGTTGCGGTCGGCGTTCCGGGGGTTGCGCCCCCGGAACGCCATCGGCCTGAACGGCCTCGTCCTCAGGCCGTCAGCCTCGCGACCGCCTCCTGCACCGTCAGCTCCTCGCGCTCACCGGTCCTGCGGTCCTTCAGCTCCAGCACACCCTCGGCCGCGCGCCGCCCGGCCACCAGGATCTGCGGTACGCCGATCAGCTCGGAGTCCGTGAACTTCACACCGGGGGACACGCCGGCCCGGTCGTCCACCAGGACGCGGACACCGGCCGCCGCCAGCTGCTGGGAGACGTCGAGCGCCAGCTCCGTCTGGAGGGCCTTGCCCGCGGCGACGACGTGGACGTCGGCCGGGGCGACCTCCTTGGGCCAGCACAGGCCCTTGTCGTCGGCGCTCTGCTCGGCGAGGGCGGCGACCGCGCGGGAGACGCCGATGCCGTAGGAGCCCATGGTCACGCGGACCGGCTTGCCCTGCCTGCCGAGGACGTCGAGCTTGAGGGCGTCGGCGTACTTGCGGCCCAGCTGGAAGATGTGGCCGATCTCGATGGCACGGTCGAGCTTGAGGCCGGTGCCGCAGTTCGGGCACGGGTCGCCTTCCTGGACGACCACGACGTCGACGTACTGGTCGACCTCGAAGTCACGGCCCGCGACGACGTTCTTGGCGTGTGTGTGCTCCTTGTTGGCGCCCGTGATCCAGGCGGTGCCCGGCGCCACGCGCGGGTCGGCGAGGTACTTGACCTTCTCGCCCAGGCCCTGCGGGCCGACGTAGCCGCGGACCAGGTCCGGGCGGCCCGCGAAGTCCGCCTCGGCGACCATCTCGACGACCGCCGGGGCGAAGTGGGCCTCGACCTTGTCCATGTCGACCTCGCGGTCCCCGGGCACGCCGACGGCGACGATCTCGCCGTCGACCTTCACGAGGAGGTTCTTCAGCGTGGCGGAGGCCGGGACGCCGAGGGAGGCGGCGAGGGTCTCGATGGTCGGGGTGTCGGGGGTCGGGATCTCCTCGGCGGCCGGGGCGTCGGAGGCGTCCACCGGCTTCAGCTCGTAGGCGATCGCCTCGGTGTTGGCAGCGAAGTCGCAGTTCGGGCAGTCCGCGAAGGTGTCCTCGCCGGCGCCGGCCGGGGCGAGGAACTCCTCCGACTTGGAGCCGCCCATCGCGCCGGCGGTCGCGGCGCAGATGCGGTAGTCGAGGCCCAGGCGCTCGAACACCTTCTGGTAGGCCTGGCGGTGCAGGGCGTACGACTGGGCGAGTCCCTCGTCCTCCAGGTCGAAGGAGTACGAGTCCTTCATCAGGAACTCGCGGCCGCGCAGGATGCCGGCGCGGGGGCGGGCCTCGTCCCGGTACTTGTGCTGGATCTGATAGAGGATCACCGGCAGGTCCTTGTAGGAGGACGCCTGGTCCTTCACGATCAGCGTGAAGATCTCCTCGTGGGTGGGGCCGAGGAGGTAGTCGCCGCCCTTGCGGTCCTGCAGCCGGAACAGCTCCGGGCCGTACTCGTCCCAGCGGCCGGTCGCGTCGTACGGCTCACGCGGCAGCAGCGCGGGGAGCAGTACCTCCTGGGCGCCGATCGCGTCCATCTCCTCGCGGACGATCCGCTCCACGTTGGCGAGGACCTTCTTGCCGAGCGGCAGCCAGCTCCAGATACCGGCCGCCGTGCGGCGGACGTAGCCGGCGCGGACGAGGAGCTTGTGGCTGAGGACCTCGGCGTCCGCCGGGTCGTCGCGCAGCGTCTTCGCCATCAACTGGGACATGCGCTGGACCGGTGCGTTGGCCATGGTTCTCGAACTCCTGCTGCGAGTAGGTGATGGCAGGAGGTTATCCGGGCGGTACGGGACGGTGGAAATCGGTTAACGGCGGCGGAGGGGCAAGGGGGCGCCCATGACGGCGTACGGCTTCGGGGCGCTGGGGAAGAGGACCTGGCGGGCCAGGTCCTGGTAGCCGAGGGAGTGGTAGAGGCCGCGGGCCGGGCTGTCGGTGTCGATCGCGGAGAGGATCGAGCGGGGTTCGGCGGCGCTGTCGGTGATCCTGGTGATCAGGGCGCGGCCGATGCCGCGGTTCTGGTGGCGCGGGTGGACGTGCAGCTCGGTGATCACGAAGGAGTTGTCGAGCCAGTCGTCGCAGTGCCGTGCCCGGAGGTACGGCTCCACGACCGTGGACCACCAGTGGGTGCGGTCGTTGGGCATGCCGTAGACGAAACCCACGAGGTTGCCGCCGACGGTGGCGCCGAGGGCGCGGGCGCCGGGGTAGGTCATGTGGCGGAGGACGATCTGGCGGCGGACCGCTACCTCGTCGGGGCCGAGCCCGAAGGCGACGGCTTGGACTGCTAGGGCCTCATCGACGTGGGCTGACAGGTCCAAGGGGCCGATGACGAGGTCCATGTGGGGGAGCTTACAGGGGGGTTTGGGTTGTCATCCGGGGCGGCTGTGGGGGCTGGTCGCCCTCCTGGGTGCGCTGCCCCCAAGGCCTTTCAGAAGAGCACGCTCATGAAGGCGCCGACCTCCCGGAACCCCACCCTCCTGTACGTCCTTCTCGCCGCCGTATTGAAGTCGTTCACATACAGGCTCACCACCGGCGCCACGTCCGCCAGCGCGTAGCGCAGGACCGCTGCCATGCCCGGGGCCGCCAGGCCCCTCCCCCGGTACTCGGGAGCCACCCACACGCCCTGGATCTGGCAGGCGCGGTCGGTGGCGGCGCCGATCTCGGCCTTGAAGACGACCCTGCCGTCGGTGTCGAGGCGGGCGAAGGAGCGGCCGGCGCCGACGAGTTCGGCGACCCTCGCCTGGTACAGGAGCCCGCCGTCGCCAGCCATCGGCGAGATGCCGACCTCCTCGGTGAACATCGCCACGCACGCCGGCATGATCGTGTCCATCTCGTCCTTGCGGATACGGCGGACGTACGGATCGGGAGCGATGTCGGTGGGCATGCGGTCGGTGACCATGAGGGGCTGATGGGCGCGGATCTCACGCGCGGGGCCCCAGCTCGGTTCCAGCAACCGCCAGAGCTGGGCGGTGGATTCGGCGGGGCCGACGATGGACGAGCAGCGCCTGCCGGCTCTGCGTGCCCGGTCGGCGAAGGCGCGGACGGCGCGCGGGGTGGCGCAGATCGGGACCAGGTTCGCGCCGGCGTAGCACAGGGACGTCAGCATGCCGTCCTCGTACCAGCCCCACATCTCGCCGCCGAGCCGCCACGGGTCGAGGCCGGCGACCTGGACGCGCGACGTCACGAAGGCGTTCGCGACCGGCTCACGGTCGAGGACGGCGAGCGCGGCGTCCAGGTCGCTCGGTTCGAGGACCCGGGAGGTCGTCTGGGTCAACACGGGGCGGGGCCTCACAGTGGGATCTGCTGATCTCCGCACTGTACCTGCGGAAGCTGAGCCGCGCCGCCCTGTGGGGGTTACCGCCCGTTTGTAGGTGACCGTTGGCCGGTGTGCCGTATCTGGGGGCTGCCGCCCCCAGACCCCCGCTGTCGGCCCTGAACCGGCCTCGTCCTCAAACGCCGGACGGGCTGGATTTCACCGACCGGCGTTCGAAAGACCCGTCAGCCCGCCACCGACACCGACGGCTCGCCGGAAGCGGCGCCGTCCGCCTCCATCTGCTCGGCCAGCTTCATGGCCTCCTCGATGAGGGTCTCCACGATCTTCGACTCGGGGACGGTCTTGATGACCTCGCCCTTGACGAAGATCTGGCCCTTGCCGTTGCCGGAGGCGACGCCGAGGTCGGCCTCGCGGGCCTCTCCGGGGCCGTTGACCACGCAGCCCATGACGGCCACGCGCAGCGGGACCTCCATGCCGGTCAGGCCCGCCGTGACCTCCTCGGCCAGCTTGTAGACGTCGACCTGGGCGCGACCGCAGGACGGGCAGGAGACGATCTCCAGGCCGCGCTCCTTGAGGTTCAGCGACTCCAGGATCTGGATGCCGACCTTGACCTCCTCGGCGGGGGGAGCGCTCAAGGACACCCGGATCGTGTCGCCGATGCCCTCGGACAGGAGCGCTCCGAAGGCGACCGCCGACTTGATCGTGCCCTGGAAGGCCGGGCCCGCCTCCGTCACTCCGAGGTGCAGCGGGTAGTCGCAGGCGGCGGCCAGCTGGCGGTAGGCCTCGATCATCACGACCGGGTCGTTGTGCTTGACGGAGATCTTGATGTCCCGGAAGTCGTGCTCCTCGAAGAGGGACGCCTCCCACAGGGCGGACTCGACGAGGGCCTCGGGCGTCGCCTTGCCGTACTTCTGGAGCAGGCGCCTGTCCAGGGAGCCCGCGTTCACGCCGATGCGGATCGGGGTGCCGTGGTCCTTGGCGGCCTTGGCGATCTCCCTGACCTTGTCGTCGAACTGCTTGATGTTGCCCGGGTTCACCCGGACCGCGGCGCAGCCGGCCTCGATGGCCGCGAAGACGTACTTCGGCTGGAAGTGGATGTCGGCGATGACCGGGATCTGGGACTTGCGGGCGATGGTCGCGAGGGCGTCCGCGTCGTCCTGGGTGGGGCAGGCCACGCGGACGATCTGGCAGCCGGAGGCGGTGAGCTCGGCGATCTGCTGGAGGGTGGCGCCGATGTCGGACGTACGGGTCGTGGTCATCGACTGCACGGAGACCGGGGCGTCTCCACCGACCGCCACGGATCCGACCTGGATCTGCCGGCTCTTGCGGCGCTCGGCGAGCTTGGTCGGAACGGACGGCATGCCGAGAGAAATCGCAGTCATCTGCTGTGCAACCCCAAGTCGTGGATCAAGGTCCAGGTCCCGTCAGCGGCGGGCTCCAGGCTTCGAGATTACGGCACATGCCAAGGCCCGGGCACATCACGCCCGTAAACCCACTCGTTGGAAGGCGGTCCGGCACACAGGGTGCCGGACCGCCACGAACTCCGTATGACTAGGAGATTCTCACCGGGTTAACCACGTCCGCGATCAGGACGAGGATCGTGAAGCAGACGAAGATCCCTGCCACCACGTAGGCGACCGGCATCAGCTTCGCCACGTCGAACGGACCCGGGTCCGGGCGGCGCAGCACCTTCGCCGCGTTGCGGCGCAGCGACTCCCACAGGGCGCCCGCGACATGGCCGCCGTCCAGGGGCAGCAGCGGGAGCACGTTGAACAGGAACAGGGAGAGGTTGAAGCCGGCGATCAGCATCAGGGCCGTGGCCAGCTGCTGGGTCGGCGGGATGTCCAGGGTGAAGATCTCGCCGCCGACGCGGGCCGCGCCCACCACGCCCATCGGTGAGTCCTGCCCGCGCGGGGCGCCGTCGAAGGCCGCGTCCCACAGGGCGGGGATCTTGCTGGGCAGGGCCACGAGGGAGTCGACGGCGTCGCCCATGCGGTCGCCCATCCAGGTCACCGATTCGCCGAAGTCCTGGCGGACGACGCCGCTGGCCGCCGTGAACCCGAGGAAGCCCGCGGTGACGTACTTGCCGGGCTCGACCTGGCCGCTGGAGTCCTTCTTCGCGACCTGGTTGGTGGCGATCTTCGCCTGCAGGGTTACTTCCTCGCCCTTGCGGTCGACGATGATCGGCACGGTTTTGCCGGGGTTGGCGCGGATGAGGTCGGAGAGCCGGTTCCAGTCGTCCGTGCGCACCCCGTCGAAGGAGACGATCTTGTCGCCCGCCTTCATTCCCGCGGCGGCGGCCGGGGACGGGGCGTCGGACGCCTTGCAGTTCTCGCGGTTCTCGCTCTGGGAGATGACGCACTTGGCGACCGAGCTGACGGTGGTGGTCTGCTCGGAGATGCCGAAGCCCATCAGCACGGTGAGGAACAGCGCCACCGCGAGGATCAGGTTCATCAGCGGGCCCGCCGACATCACGATGACCCGCTTCCAGGGCTTGCGGGTGTAGAACATGCGCTTCTCGTCGCCCGGCCTGAGCTCCTCGAACGCGGCCGTGCGGGCGTCCTCGATCATGCCGCGCCAGGGTGAGGTGGAGCGCATCTCCACCTTGCCGTCGGGGCCGGGCGGGAACATGCCGATCATGCGGATGTAGCCGCCGAACGGGATGGCCTTGATGCCGTACTCCGTCTCGCCCTTCTGGCGCGACCAGATCGTCGGGCCCCAGCCGACCATGTACTGCGGCACACGGATGCCGAAGAGCTTGGCGAAGGACAGATGGCCCAGTTCGTGCCACGCGATGGACGCCAGCAGTCCGATCACGAAGACCACTATGCCGAGGATGAACATCAGGGTCGTCATGCACGGGCCTCCGCCGTCTGTGCCGCCAGTTCCTGGGCCCGGGTCCGCGCCCAGGTCTCCGCTTCGAGGACGTCCGCGACGGTGAGCGAGGTTCCCGCGCGCGGGGTGCCGTGCTCGTCCACCACCCGGGTCACCGTCTCCATGATCCCGAGATACGGCAGCGCGCCGGCCCGGAAGGCCTCCACGCACTCCTCGTTGGCGGCATTGAACACCGCCGGGGCCGTGCCCGCGAGCTCTCCCACCCGGCGCGCCAGGTCGACCGACGGGAAGGCCTCGTTGTCGAGCGGGAAGAACTCCCAGGTCGACGCCTTGCTCCAGTCGAAGGTGGGTGCCGCGTCGGGGACGCGTTCGGGCCAGCCGAGGCCGATGGCGATCGGCCCGCGCATGTCGGGGGGCGTCGCCTGGGCGATCGTGGATCCGTCTGTGAACTCAACCATCGAGTGGACATACGACTGGGGATGCACGACCACCTCAATGCGATCGAAGGGAATGTCGTAGAGGAGGTGTGCCTCGATGACTTCCAGCCCCTTGTTGACGAGGGTCGAGGAGTTGATCGTGATGACCGGGCCCATGGCCCAGGTGGGGTGGGCGAGGGCGTCCTGGACCGTCACCTGAGCCAGCTCGGCCTTCGTGCGGCCCCGGAAGGGGCCCCCGGACGCGGTGACGACGAGCTTGCGTACGTCCGCTCTGGTGCCGGACGCCAGCGCCTGGAACAGCGCCGCGTGCTCGGAGTCGACCGGGATGATCTGCCCGGGCTTGGCGAGGGCCTTGACCAGCGGGCCGCCCACGATGAGCGACTCCTTGTTGGCGAGCGCGAGGGTGCGGCCCGCCTCCAGGGCGGCGAGGGTCGGGGCCAGGCCGATGGAGCCGGTGATGCCGTTCAGGACGGTGTGACAGTCGGAGGCGGCGAGCTGCGTGGCCGCGTCGGGTCCGGCGAGGATCTCGGGGAGCGGCTCCCCGGTCCCGTACTCGGCTCTCAGGGCCTCGCGCAGGGCCGGTACGGCGTCCTCGCGGGCGACCGCGACGGTCCGCACCCGCAGCCGGCGCGCCTGCTCGGCGAGGAGGGCGACCCGGCCGCCGTTGGCCGACAGGCCGGTGACCCGGAACCGGTCGGGGTTGCGCAGCACGAGATCGATGGCCTGGGTGCCGATCGAGCCGGTGGAGCCGAGGATCACCACGTCCTTCGGCCCGTCGCCCGCCACGGGGTCGTAGACGAGGTGGGGGTCGGCGAGGGGGGCTGGACTGTCACTCATTCCCCCATTGTTGCCGCAATGGCTGTGTGGGAGGACAGGGTGTCCCCTTCACAGGGGGCTCACAGGCGCATGGGCCGGTCGGCGGAGACGTTCGTCACTCCCGTCGGCCGGCCCATGTCCGTCGATCAGCGGATCGGGCGGTGGACGTTCTCCCGTTCGCTCGGTCCGGGAGTGGCGTCGGCGATCCACGGCCCCTCGCCCGAGGGGTCGACGATGCCACGCTCCAGCCACTCGTAGGTGCCGGACAGGACGCCCTTGACGACCTTGCGGTCGAGGTCGTCGGTGTTGTTCCACAGGCGGCCGAAGAGTTCCTCGACGCGGACGCGGGACTGGCGGCAGAAGGCGTCGGCCAGCTGGTAGGCCTCGCGGCCGTGGTCGCCCTGGCTGCGCAGGAGTTCGGCGCGGACGCAGGTCGCGCTCATCGCGAACAGCTCCGCTCCGATGTCCACGATCCGGCCCAGGAAGCCCTGCTTGGTCTCCATCCGGCCCTGCCAGCGGGACATGGCGTAGAAGGTGGAGCGGGCGAGCTTGCGGGCGGTGCGTTCGACGTAGCGCAGGTGCGGGGAGAGGTCGACCTCGCGCTTGAACTCGCTGAAGGAGCCGGGGAGTTGGCCGGGGCCCGCGACCAGCTTCGGCAGCCACTTGGCGTAGAAGACGCCGGCGTTCGCGCCCGCCTTCGCCTTGTCCGACAGGGACTTGTCGGGGTCGATGAGGTCACCGGCCACCGAAAGGTGGGCGTCGACCGCTTCGCGGGCGATCAGCAGGTGCATGATCTCCGTCGAGCCCTCGAAGATGCGGTTGATCCGCAGGTCGCGCAGGACCTGTTCGGCGGGGACCGCGCGTTCGCCGCGGGCGGCGAGGGACGCGGCCGTCTCGAAGCCCCGGCCGCCGCGGATCTGGACGAGTTCGTCGGCCATCAGCCAGGCCGTCTCGGAGGCGAACAGCTTGGCCAGCGCGCCCTCGATGCGGATGTCGTTGCGGTCCTCGTCGGCCATCTGGCTCGACAGGTCCAGTACGGCCTCCAGGGCGAAGGTCGTCGCCGCGATGAAGCTGATCTTCGACCCGACCGCCTCGTGGTGGGCGATCGGCTTGCCCCACTGCTCGCGGGCCGCCGTCCACTCGCGGGCGATCTTCAGGCACCACTTGCCGGCGGCCACGCAGGACGCCGGAAGCGACAGCCGGCCGGTGTTGAGGGTCGTGAGGGCGATCTTCAGGCCCGCGCCCTCGGGGCCGATGCGGTTGGCGGCGGGGACCCGGACCTGGTGGAAGCGGGTGACGCCGTTCTCGATGCCGCGCAGGCCCATGAAGGCGTTGCGGTTCTCGACCGTGATGCCGGGCGAGTTGGTCTCCACGACGAAGGCGGTGATGCCGCCCTTGTGGCCCTCGCTCTTGGGGACCCGGGCCATGACGACCAGCAGGTCGGCGACCACGCCGTTGGTGGTCCACAGCTTCACCCCGTCGAGGACATAGTCGTCGCCGTCGGGAACCGCGCTCATCGCGAGCCGCGCCGGGTCGGAGCCGACGTCCGGCTCAGTGAGGAGGAAGGCGCTGATGTCGGTGCGGGCGCACCGCGGCAGGAACGTCTCCTTCTGCTCGGGCGTGCCGAACAGCTTCAGCGGCTGCGGTACGCCGATCGACTGGTGGGCCGACAGCAGCACCCCGACCGCCGGGCTGGCGGAGCCCGCCAGGGCCAGCGCCTTGTTGTAGTACACCTGGGTGAGGCCGAGCCCGCCGTACTTGGTGTCGATCTTCATGCCGAGGGCGCCGAGCTCCTTGAGCCCGTTGATGACGTCGTCGGGGATCCGGGCGTCGCGCTCGATCAGGGCGCCGTCGATCTTCGTCTCGCAGAAGTCGCGCAGTTTGGCGAGGAACTCCTCGCCGCGCTGGGCGTCCTCGTCGGGCGGCATCGGGTGGGGGTGGATGAGGTCGAGCCGGAAGCGGCCCAGGAACAGTTCCTTGGCGAAGCTGGGCTTGCGCCAGTCCTGTTCCCGGGCGGCCTCCGCCACCTGGCGCGCTTCACGCTCGGTGACGGTGGGTTGGGTGGGTGCTGCGGACATTGAGGCTCACCTCGCCGCGAATCGGGATCTTGGAGCCGTTATGGCTACCGACGGGTGCTACTGGATCGTATGTACCCGATTCGGACTCACCCCACCACCCCTGGGACCTGTCCGGCGCCGCGGTTCAGCCGATGTCGACGGAGTACGACTTGGTGTCCAGACGGCCCTTGCCCTTGAAAACCTCGGTGCCGGACTCGATGCCGGAGACGTACTTGTCGTTGCTCAGCAGCTTGCGCCGGACGAGTGCCTGGGTGAAGTCGTCCAGGTTCAGCGAGGCCTTGGTGGTGTTGGTGCGGCGGACGAAGGAGTGCACCTTCCAGCCGATGTCGCCCTCGTAGAGGTCCCACATCGCCCCGCCGAGGCTGACGCTGCTGTGCTTGGTGCCCAGCGGGCCCGCGCCGCCCTGGCGGTTGAGCCAGATCATGATCTCGTCGGTGGGCTGGTCCTGCCAGTCAGCGGTGTTCTTGGTGTGCAGCCACAGGTCGTAGGCGACGTTCATGGCGCCGGGGTCGGCGCTGACCGCGAAGTCCCAGGTGGTCTTCACCGGCTTGCGGTCGCCGACGCGGATCGGCAGTCCGGTCGCCGCCTTGTCGGCCTTCCAGCCCCAGTGCCAGCCGAGCACCGTGCTCGCGTACGACTTCACGTCCGCGTCGGTGCCCTTGCTGTTGTTGGCCCAGGTGTAGTCCGTGCCCCAGGAGACGGTGGAGCCGGAGCGCGAGTTGTCCCAGACGCACTGGGTGCCGGTGCCCTTGTCCTGACCCCAGAGGTTGTTGTTGACGTAGTACTTGCCGAGCGTGATCGTGTCGAAGGCCGTGCACTTCTTGTTCGACTCGTCCGCCTGGGCGACGGTGACGCCGGCGGCGGCCGCCAGGGCGACGGTCGCGGCGGCGAGGCTCTTGGCCTTCTTGGACAGGCGGGGTCTGCGGTGTTGCATCGGGGGCCCTTCCGGGGGACGGTTCGTCTACGTCCTCCCAGTGGCCGCCGACGGCCGGACAGGTTGCCGTACCCCTCCGGGATCCCCTGCGGATCCCCTGCGGATCTCTCGCCGGAGAATTGCAGTCGAAGCGCTTCGACAACCTATGGACACCCACCCCCGGTGGAGCTACTGTCGAACCACCCTCACCCGCCCTTATTCGCAACGCGCACTGTCGAAGCGCTTCACAAAGCTTGGAGAGCTGGATGGTCACCCTCGCCGAGGTCGCCCAGCACGCCGGAGTCTCGGCGAGCACGGTGAGCTATGTCCTCAGCGGCAAGCGGTCCATCTCCGCGACCACCCGGCAGCGGGTCCAGCAGAGCATCCGCGAACTCGGCTACCACCCGAACGCGGGTGCCCGCGCCCTGGCCAGCAGCAAGTCGAACATCATCGCGCTGATGATCCCGCTGCGCACCGACATGTACGTGCCGGTGATGATGGAGATCGCCATCGCGGTGGCCACCCGGGCCCGCACCCACGGCTACGACGTCCTGCTGCTCACCGGCGAGGAGGGTCCCGACGCCGTGCGCCGCGTCACCGGCAGCGGGCTCGCCGACGCGATGATCCTGATGGACGTCGAACTCGACGACGAGCGGCTGCCGCTGCTGCGCGGCACCGACCAGCCGTCCGTGCTGATCGGGCTGCCCGCCGACACCACCGGCCTGACCTGCGTCGATCTCGACTTCAGGGCGACGGGTGCGCTGTGCGTCGAGCACCTGGCGATGCTCGGACACCGTGACATCGCTGTCATCGGCGAGGCCCCCGCGGTGTACGAGCGGCACACCGGCTTCGCCGAGCGCACCCTCGACGGACTCCGCTCCCGCGCGCAGGAGTTGGGCGTACGGCTGCTGCACCGGCCGTGCGAGGGCGGGTACGACGCGATGGCCGTGACCCTCGCCCGCATCCTCGACGAGCGCCCCGGCACCACCGGGTTCGTCGTCCAGAACGAGTCGGCGGTCGAACCGCTGCTCGCCCTGCTGCGCCAGCAGGGCCGCGCCATCCCCGAGGACGTGTCGGTGGTCGCCATATGCCCCGACCAGGTCGCCACCCAGGCCTCGGTACGGCTGACGTCCGTGGCCATCCCCGCCCAGGAGATGGGCCGGCACGCCATGGAGCGCCTGGTCGCCAAGCTCGACGGCCGGGGCACCGACGAAGTGGTGCTGATCGCACCGGAGTTGACGGTACGGGCTAGCACGGGGCCGGCGCCGGCCTGACGCCCGCCGACACCGTGCATCCGCCCCTGCGGGGGCATCCGATGTCTGCGCCCCCTTCTCCAAGGAGAACCCCACTTGAACCCTCCCCCCGTTGGAACAGGGGGATTCCTGACTCACTCCGCTCGGCCGCTCAGCGAACGACCGAGTCTTACGCGATCAACGCCAGCCGGGTTGGAACCAGCCCGGTTGCCCCGAAAGACAAGGAGGTTGCGCGTGCTTGATTCTCGCTACGCACGCTGCGTAGCTTACCCGATCATCTGGGTGACGGTCTGCGGCATCGTCGGAGGTCGCCAGTGAACCAGCCTGCCGAAACCCAGACCCCGACCGGCGCGGTCAGCCTCGCGCAGTCGTCACCCACCGTCGGCACCTTCCGTGAGCGGGACGGTGCGCTGGAGTGGAGCGGCCGCCAGGAGACCGTACGCATCGAGCCGTGGGGGCCCGACGCGGTCCGGGTCCGGGCCCGGCTCGGCGGTCCGATGCTCGAGGGGCTGCCGGGCGCGCTGCTGGACGAAGCGCCCGCCACCGAGAGCACCGTCAAGATCGAGGACGGGCAGGGGTCGTTGACCGTCGGCTCGCTGACCGTCGAGGTCAGCGCCGAGGGACTGATCCGCTTCCTGCGGACCGACGACTCCACCGAGCTGCTGGCCGAGGAGCGCGCCCACTTCTGGTGGCCCGGCTCGCGTCTCTACACCGCCGTCGGCAACGGCTACCACCGCCTGGAGCAGCGCTTCGCCGCCTACGACGACGAGAAGCTGTTCGGCCTCGGCCAGCACCAGCACGGGCGCCTCGACCAGAAGGGCCTGGTCCTGGACCTGGTCCAGCGCAACGCCGAGGTCGGCATCCCGGTGCTGACCTCCAGCCGCGGCTACACGCTGCTGTGGAACAACCCGGCGATCGGCCGCGTGGAGCTGGCCGGCAACGGCACGCGCTGGGTGGCGGACTCGGCCCGGCAGATCGACTACTGGATCACCGCGGGCGCCCCGGCCGACGCGCAGCGCCACTACAGCGCGGTGACCGGCCGTACGCCGATGATGCCTCAGTGGGCGGCGGGTTTCTGGCAGTGCAAGCTGCGCTATCGCACGCAGGACGAACTCCTCGCCGTGGCACGGGAGTACAAGCGGCGCGGCCTGCCCATCGACGTCATCGTCTGCGACTTCTTCCACTGGACGCACCTGGGCGAGTGGAAGTTCGACCTGAAGGAGTGGCCCGACCCGGCGGCGCTGGTCCGCGAACTGGACGAGATGGGCATCAAGTTGGTGGTCAGCGTCTGGCCGTCGGTGTCCCCGCTGAGCGAGAACCACCCGGTCATGGAGCAGCGCGGCTACTTCATCGGCACCCAGTACGGCCCGATGGCGCACGCCGACTGGCCGGACAAGGAGGTCGCCTCCACCGTCCAGGTCGCCTTCTACGACGCCACCAACCCCGAGGCGCGTGACTTCGTGTGGTCGCGGGTGAAGGAGAACTATCTGGAGACGTACGGCATCACGGCCTTCTGGCTGGACGCCTGCGAGCCGGAGCTGAAGCCGGGCTTCGCGGAGAACCTGCGCTACTGGGCGGGCCCGGGCCTGGAGGTCGGCAACCTCTACCCGACCGAGAACGCCCGCACCTTCTACGAGGGCCTGCGCGCCTCCGGCGAGGACGAGATCATCACCCTCAACCGCTCGGCGTGGGCGGGCAGTCAGCGCTACGGCGCCGCCCTGTGGTCCGGCGACATCGGCACCGACTTCCCGACCCTGCGCCGCCAGATCGCGGCCGGCCTGAACACCTCGTTGTCCGGCATCCCGTGGTGGAACACGGACATCGGCGGCTTCCACGGCGGCGACCCGGACGACCCGGCCTACCGCGAGGTCATGGTCCGCTGGTTCCAGTTCGGCGCCCTTTCCCCGCTGATGCGCCTGCACGGCTTCCGTGACCCGGGCATGCCGCTCGGTCCGGAGATGACCGGCGGCCCGAACGAGGTGTGGTCGTACGGCGAGGAGGCCGGGGCGATCCTGGAGCAGTACCTGCGGCTGCGCGAGCGCCTGAAGCCGTATGTACTGCGGGTGATGCGCGAGGCCCACGAGGAGGGCCTGCCGGTGATGCGCCCGCTGTTCCTGGAGTTCCCCGAGGACCAGGCGACCTGGTCGGTGGACGACGCCTACCTCTTCGGCGGGGACCTGCTCGTCGCGCCGGTGCTCACGGCGGGCGCCACGGCCCGCACGACGTACCTCCCGGCGGGCGCGGCCTGGACGGACGCGTGGACCGGTGAGACGTACGAGGGCGGTACGACCGTCACGGTCGACGCCCCGCTGGACCGCATCCCGCTGTTCCTGCGGGACGGGGCGAGCCTTCCGATCCTCCCGGCCGCCGAGTAGCGGCGGCGGCCGGGGAGCGGGCGGGGTGCGGTCGGGGAGCGGGCGGGGTGCGGTCGGGGAGCGGGCGGGGTGCGGTCGGCCTTCGAGGGAGGGGCCGACCGCACCGCGCCGTAAGGCCCCATGGGGCCCAGGTCTACGCTGTGGCCCCTCGGCCACGCGTGATCTTCGGGAGTGCACACAACATGAACAGCCGTACGGGAGCACCGCGCAGAGGGTCTCGCGACAGACGACCGGGCCGTCGGGTCCGACCGGTACACAGACCGCGTACGACGATACGCACCGCCGGCGCCCCCGTGGCCCGGCCGGAGGCAGCCGGCATCCCGCGCGGCTTCCTCCCCGAACCCGCCCGGCAGGTCGCCGTGTGGAGTGCGCTCACGCTTCTCGTCACCGGTGTCGTCTCGGTGGGCGTGTGGCTGTGCATCACCTTCCAGACCGCCGTCACTCCGGTGCTGCTCGCGCTGCTCGGCACCGCGCTGCTCGGCCCGTTCTACCGGCGGCTGGTCGCGATGAAGTTCAACAAGTCCCTTGCGGCCGGGCTGACCTGTGCCGCCGTCATCCTGGTCGTGGGCGGCGCCGCCTACATCGTGGTGACCGCCCTGATCGACACGGGCGACCAGATCATCTCCTCGCTGCGGAACGCGGCGCAGTCGCTCAGCGACGAGTTCGGCGTGGCCGGGACCTCCCTGGACGACCTCGCCAAGAACGCCAAGGACCTGCTGTCCAAGTTCGGCGGCACCGCGGCCTCCGGGGTGCTCAGCGGAGTCGGCGTCGTCACCGAGTTCATCGCCACGGCCATTCTGGCGATGCTGCTGATGTTCTTCTTCCTGCGCGACGGCGACCGGGCGATCGCCTCGCTGCACTCGTTCGCGCCGCGCGGCACCGGGGAGACCCTTGAGGTCATGGCCCGGCGCGCCTTCCAGGCGATCGAGGGCTTCATGCGCGGGACGACGATCATCGCCTTCATCGACGGCGTCTGCATCGCCGTCGGCCTGCTGATCCTCCAGGTGCCGGGCGCCGTGGGCCTGGGGGCGCTGGTGTTCGTCGGCGCGTACATCCCGTATCTGGGCGCCTTCCTCTCGGGTGCGGTGGCGATCCTGGTCGCGTTCGCGGACCGGGGCCTGGCCACGGCACTGTGGGCGCTCGGGGTGGTTCTCGCGGTGCAGGTCCTCGAAGGGAACGTGCTCCAGCCGATGATCCAGAGCCGGACGGTGCAGATGCACCCGGCGGCGATCCTGCTGGCGCTCACGGCGGGCGCTTCGATCGCCGGGATCCTCGGCATGCTGCTGTCGGTGCCGCTCACCGCGGCGGCGTTCGGCGTGCTGTCGGAGCTGAGGGCACGGTACGGGGAGGGGGCGGGCGACGCGGCCGCCCCGTCCGGGGCGGCCGCTGTTTCAGTCCCTGCTATTTCGTCCCGAGGTAGTAGCTGACCTGCGGCGGCTGGTTGTAGCCGACGTTCTGCCAGGCGATGCCGAGCCGGTAGACCGGGTCGTGCATCAGGGTCGGCAGCCGGTACTCGGTGGGGTGCGGGGTGGTGTAGAGGCGCAGGGCCGTGGAGTCGGCGTTGCGCCAGATCATCTCCTCGCGCCAGTCGCCCAGCAGATCGGCGGAGAGCGCCGGGTTGCCCTTGGTCCAGTTGTTGGACTTGGCGTCCTGGTCGAGCCAGATGCGGGTGAGGTCGGTGGAGCCGTTGTACTTCAGGATCTGGCCGTAGCCGACGCCGGCGCTGCCCGACCAGCGGTGGTCGAGCAGTTCCCGGTTGGCGTCGCCGTCCCACCAGATCGCCGAGTTGTACGACGCTCCGCCGCCGAAGGCCGGCACGCTGTCACTGATCTTCGTGCCGTTCGCGGCGTAGAGGCCTCCCCCGCTGGACCAGCACTCGGCGCCGGCGTGGTCGCGGGTGAGGTCGGCGCACAGGCCGCGGCCGACGTCCGTGCCGGTGCGCTGTCCCCACAGGACCTGGCCGGTGCGGGCGTCGTGCATCTCGTAGCCGTACGCGGAGTTCGTGTGCTCGTGGACGTTGAAGGCCTCGAGGCCCGGGCGGGCCGGGTTGAGGTCCCCGACGTGCAGGGCGTCTCCGTGGCCCAGCTTGGTGGTCCACAGGCCGCTGCCGTTGTCGTCGACGGCCATGGCCCCGTAAATGATCTCGTCCCTGCCGTCCGCGTCGACGTCGGCGACCGCGAGGTTGTGGTTGCCCTGCTGGTTGTAGCCCTTGCCCTGGTTCGTCGAGGAGTTGGTGTCGAACTTCCAGGTGCGGGTGAGGTCGGTGCCGTTCCAGGTGTAGGCGGCCAGCGCGACGCGCTCGTAGATGCCCCGGCTGAACACCATGCTGGGCGTGGACCCGTTGAGGTACGCGGTGGCCGACAGCAGCCGTCCCTCGCGGTTGCCCCAGGTGTCGCCCCAGTCGGAGACCGAGCCGCGGGCGGGCTCGAAGGGGACGGAGTCCATGACGCGGCCGGTCTGGCCGTTGAAGATCGACAGGTACTCCGGGCCGCTGATCACCGCGCAGTTGTCGGCGAGGTGGGAGGCGCTCCCGTTGCCGATGACGGTGCCCGCGGAGTCCCGGGAGCCGTCGGAGGTGCGGACGGCCATCTCCGCCTTGCCGTCGCCGTTGTAGTCGTAGACCTGGAACGAGTCGTAGTGCGAGCCGCTGCGCACGTTCGTGCCGAGGTTGACCCGCCACAGCCGGGTGCCGTTCAGCTCGTAGGCGTCGAACACGGTCGGGCCGGTGCAGGTGCCGGAGTTGGCGACGTCGGTGGCGTTGGACGGCACCCACTTGAGGACCAGTTCGTACTGCCCGTCGCCGTCGAGGTCGCCGACGCTCGCGTCGTTGGCGGAGTAGGTGTAGGCCACGCCGTCGCGGGTGGTGCCGCCCGGGGGCTTCTGGAGGGGGATGTCGCGGCGCCCGCCGGCCCAGACCGAGGCCGTGCCGCCTTTCACCTCGGTGCCGTTCACGACGGCCCGGATCTCGTACGTCGAACTCGAACCGCCGCCGGTGTCGAGGTGGTTGGTCTTGGCGGTCTCCTGGATGAGAGTGCCGCCTCGGTAGAGCCGGAACGTCACGCCCTCCGGGTCGTCGCCGAGCATGCGCCAGGTGACGAGAACACCTCCGGTGGCGGGAACCGCGACCAGGCCGCGGTCCAGCTTCTCGGCGACGCGGGCGGCGGCCAGCGCCGTGGCGGCCTTGTTCGTCGGTTGCGGGATCTGCGGTGCGGCGGCGCCGGCGGAGTGTTGCAGCGTGAGCATGCCGCCGGTGCCGACGAGGAGCGCGGCGAGCGTTCCGGCGAGGAGCGTGCCGGGGTGCCGAAGACGGCGACGGTGGGGGGTGCGGCTCGGTCTGGTCATCGGGGCCTCGTCCGTCGGGAACGGTTTGTTCCGCAGTTGCCGCGGGGCGGGGGAAGGTTGCCGGGTCGGCGGGAGGTCGACCGGGCCTGACGGCACGGGCCGGCCCCGCTGATGCGCGGAGCCGGCCCATGGGCGGGTGGTCCTGGGTCTTTCCGGCGGACAGGACCTAGCCGACGACCCGGCCCAGTTCGATCCGGTCGATGTTCGGCGCCCATGCGCTCGCGTTGCCGAACGTCACCTTGTTGGAGCCCTTCTTCAGCTCGACCGGGACGCCCAGCGTCCAGTAGTCGTCCCAGCTCCAGGTGTTCTTGAAGGTGACCTTCCGCGCCGCGCCGGTGCCGACCGTGACGTCCGCCGTACGGGACATGATGTCCGTGTTGTAGGCGTGGCCGTTGTCGCGCCGGTCGTTGTGCGCGTAGTGGACGACCAGCACGTAGCGGCCGGACTTCGGCGCGTCCACCGTGAACTCGGCGGTGCTGGAGGCGCTGTTGCCGAGCCAGCCGATGTAGGAACCGGCGGAGGCGTACGGGGAGTCGACGAGCTTGGCACCGCCCGCGAGGGTGGCCGCCGCGCCCTCGTAGGAGAGCGTGCCGTCCGTCGAGCCGTCACCGGAGACGTCGAGGGAGCGGACGGAGGCGTACGGGGCGGTCATCGCGACGCGGTTGTTGCCCGCCACGAGGTACAGCCGCAGGGCCTGGCCGGGCGCCGCCGTCACCGTCTCCCCGTGCAGGGCCAGCTTCACCGCCGCCGAGGCACGCGGCACCACCGTGTAGTAGCCGTCGCGCGGGGCGTAGACGTCGAAGACCGCCTTGTCGCCGGAGCGCAGGACGAGGGCACCCGTGCCCACCCCGGCCGACGAGGAGTAGTCGTACGACGGCTTCCCGCCGATGTCCGCCAGCGTGGCCTCGTAGGAGGCGGACGGCGCGCCGCTGCGGGCCGTGAGGTCGACGCGGTCGAGGGTGACCTCGGCGGCGCCCTTGGCCAGGGTCAGCTTGTGGGTGCCGGCCGACAGCCGCACGCCGACGTCCTTCTTGGCGCGGTAGGTCCAGTTCTCGGTGGAGGGGTAGGTGACCGTGACCGGGGCGGCGCCGTCGATCGACAGCTTCTGTGTGGCCGGGGTGCCGGACTGGTTGCCGTAGAGGATCGCCAGGTCGTACGTCCCGTCGCGCGGCACCGTCACCGTGAAGTCGACCTTGCTGGAGTCGGTGTTGAGCGAGCCGACGTCCTTCGTGCCGGAGGCCGCGTAGCCGTTGGCGTTGCTGACCGTGCCCTGGGTGTAGACCTGGCCGCCGGTGATGGCGGCGTCCTCGGCCTCGTAGGAGGAGGTCCAGGGGATGGAGGCGGCGGTCGGGGTGCCGGAGCCGCCGGGGGTGAGGACGACGCGGTACGCCGCCATCTTGTGCATGCCGCGCAGCGGGACGGTCACCGTGCCGTCGGCCGCCACGTTCACCTTCGTCCGGGTGAGGACGCGCGGTGTGGCGTGCCGGCCTTCGTAGCCGGACCAGGCGGCCTCGGCGACGGTCGCGGTGACCGTGCGGCCGAAGACGGACCGGGAGACGTTCTGTACGACCACGTCGGAGTCGCCGGCCGAGCCGCCGAGCAGGACCTGGGCCTGGCGGCGGGAGGTGTCGAGGGAGGCGAGTCCCTGGAGGGTGTCGATGGTGTTGGCCTGCGGCGGGCTCACCTTGACGGTGTTGCCGGTCAGCCCCGCGTACCAGCGGAAGAACCACCAGCCGCCGTTGGGGATGTTGGACCGGACGACGTTGCCGTCCATGTTGCCGGCCGCGTCCCAGTAGGCCTGGTTGGCGTACACCTTGTTCCGCTCGAACATCGAGACCCACTGCACGAGCTGCCCGGGGACGGACAGGTCGCGGCGGTTGGCGTACTCGTCGATGTTGATCTTCAGGGGTGCTATGCCCAGCTCGCGCTCGATCGAACGGTAGTTGTCGTAGTGGCCCTGGAAGTCGCGCAGGGAGCCGGAGCCCAGCTCGTGCCAGGTCATCACCTGGGGCATGACGTTCTCGCGCTTGGCGAAGGCGAGGAAGTCGGTCAGCAGGCGCGTGTGGTAGCTGGATTCGTTCGGGCCCGCGATCCGCGCGTCGGGGTCGATCGCGCGGATGCGCTGGTACACCGTCTTCCAGTCCTTGAAGAACCGGTCGCGGTTCTTCTCGTACTGCGCCTGGTCGGAGGTGCCGAGGTTGTACCAGATCTGGTCGGGCTCGTTGAACGGGATGTAGACGAAACGGTCGCTGTTCGGGTCCGCCGACACCTCCTTGGTGATCTTGTCGACCTTGGGGAGGTAGTCGTCGATGCCGAGGTCCTCGTAGGGCCACTTGGCGTAGATGTCCTGCATCATCACGTTGATCTCGCCGCCGCCGTTGCGGAAGAACGACTTGGATACGGTGAGCGCGTCGCCGTTGGGGTGCTGGGCGCCGCCCTCCGGCTTCTGCGAGATGCTGGTGATCTTCAGGGGCTCCAGGGCGGCGTCGCTGGGCACCCCGTCGTCGCTGAGCCCGTACAGCGCACCGTTGGCGCCGCGCATCACCGGGCCCTCGGAGGCGGCGAGGTCGACGCTGAGGCGCTGCGGGTCGGCGGCAGCCGCCGCGGAACCCGTGGCGGGGAGGGTGCCTGCCATGACGGCCGCTCCGAGTACGGCTGTGAGCAGGGCTGTTCTGGCTCTCGTGCGGGTGGGGGCGATCACGCTGCTGGACCTCCGGTCATTTGACGGCTCCACTGGTGATTCCGGACACGATCTTTCGCTGGCCGACGAGGAACACGGCGACCATGGGCAGGCTCATCACCACGACGTACGCGAAGACGAGATGCCAGTTGTTGAGGTAGAGCTGGGCGCTGGCGACCTGGTAGAGGTTCAGCGGGAGGGTGGCCCGCTGGCCGCCGCCGAGGACGAAGAACGCGTAGAAGACATCGCTCCAGGCGTAGAGCATCACCATGATCGTCGCGGTGGCGATCACCGGCCTGAGCAGCGGAAGGACGATCCTGAGGAAGATCCGGGACGGCTTCGCCCCGTCGATCCGCGCCGCCTCCTCCAGTTCGACGGGGATGGCGCGGATGAAGCCGGTCATGAAGAAGATCGACGTCGACAGGTACATGCCGGTGTAGACGGCGATCATGCCGGGCCGGGTGTTCGCGAGCCCCAGCTGCCGGAGCTCCATCACGATGGTGATGACGGCCGGTGGCAGCAGCAGTCCGCTGACGCACAGCGCGTACGCGGCCGAGACCAGCTTGGACTTGCGGCGGGCGAAGACCCAGGCGGCGCCCGCCCCGAGGATCAGGACGAGGGCCACCGAAGGCACCACGACCAGCAGCGAGTTGAAGAAGCCGCGCAGCATCTCGCCCTGGCTGACGGCGTCCTGGTAGTTGCTGCCGGGCTGCCAGTGCCGCGGCAGGTCCAGGTTCGGCTTGATGGCCTCCGCCTGCGGTTTGGCGGAGGTGACGGCGACGAGCCACAGGGGTACGCCGACGGCGAGCCCCGCGATCAACAGGACGAGGGCCGGGCGGCCGTACCGCCAGGCGACGGACGGGTTCACAGCATCTGCTCCCTTCGCCGCAGTCCGATGACGAGCGGGATCGCGATGGCGACCACGACCAGGAAGAGGACGAGGCTCATGGTGGAGGCCTGGGCGTACAGGCCCTGTCCGAAGATCCGGAACATGTAGATGTTGAAGACCTCCGTGGAGGCCGCGGGGCCGCCGCCCGTGGTGGCCTGCACGATGTCGAAGGTGTTCATCGAGCCGATCAGCGCGGTGGTGACGTTGAAGGTGACGGCCGGCGCGAGCATCGGCCAGCGCACCGACCAGAAGGTCCGCCAGGGTCCCGCGCCGTCGCACTTGGCGGCCTCCAGCATCTCGCCGGGGATGCCCTTGAGCCCGGCCAGGTAGATCAGCATGGCCAGGCCCATCCACTTCCAGCCGTGGATGAGGGTGACCAGGACCAGCGTCCAGGTGGTCGAGCCCAGCCACGGGATGTCCGTGCCGAGGACGGAGTTGACGGCTCCGTCCTGGTCGAGGAGGGCCTGGAAGACATAACCGGTGGCGAGCGCCGAGATGAGCACCGGCAGGAAGAAGACGGCACGGAAGAACCGGTTGAAGCGGGTGTCGTCCTCCAGCAGCAGCGCGAGCACGAGCCCGAAGCCGTTCTGGAACAGCGCCGCCAGCAGCGCGTACACCAGGGTCGTGCGGATCGCCCGCACCAGCGAGCCGTCGTCGGCGATGGTCTTGAAGTTGTCCAGGCCGGTGAAGGCGATGTCCGCGTGGTACGAGGACCAGTTGGTGAACGGGTAGTAGAAGTTGAGCAGGTTCGGCACCAGGAAGAAGCCCGCGAAGACGGCGATCGCGGGCAGCGCGAACCACCAGGGGTGGTGCACGGCGGCGCGCGGTATCCGTCCCACTTTCCTAGCCGCACCGGTTGCCGGTTTCTGCTTACGCGTACGTATGGCCGTGTCCGCCATCGGAAGTCCCCGCTGCCGTAGGTGCTAGAAACCGGGCGCGCCCTGGGCCTTGGCCACCTGCGCGAACTGGTCCTGGATCGCCTGGGCGACCTGCTGCGGACTCTTCTTGCCGTAGATCATGTCGGCGAGGTAGAGGTGCGTGTCCGGGGCGACGATCGCCTTGGCCTGGAAGACCCCGATGGCCTTGGGCAGGGCCGCGACCTGGTCCTTGGACGTCTGCGGAAGCCCGTCGGGGGTGGGCACGGACGGCTGCACGGAGGGGATCTTCATCGCCTTGATGTAGTCGGCGTAGTCGGGGCCGAGCCAGAAGGCCATGAACTGCCGGGCCGCGTTCTGCCGCTTCTCGTCGCCGGTCTTGAAGGCGACGACGCCGTTGGTCTGGTCGGGCGAGTACAGGCCGGTCGCGGAGGAGTTGGCGATCGGGAACCAGCCGATCTTCTTGTCGATCTCGGCGGTGGAGTACTTGGCCTGGAGCTGGCTCTGGAATGAGGTGACGTTGAGGACCATGCCGGCCTCGCCCTTCCACAGCGCGTCGGCCTGCCCGGTGAAGGTGCCCGTCTTGTAGTTCTTCTGGGCGAGGCCGGCGTCGAGCAGCTTCTCCTTGTACTTCTTGATGGCGCCGACGACGACCGGGTCGGTCCACTTCTTCTTGTTCGCGTTCAGGTCGGCCCACCACTGCTTGTCCAGGTCGGTGAGCTGGACCTGCATCTGCCACTGCAGGGGCCACTTGTCGCCGCCGGCCTCGTAGAAGCCGGCCGCGTCGGTCTTGTCCGTGACGGTCCGGCCGAGCTGGAGGAGCTCGTCGTACGACTTCGGGAAGTTCTGCTCGGTGATCCCGGCCTGCTTGAAGACGTCCTTGTTGTAGTAGACGCCGAGCATGGCGGGGCTGGTGACGATCGCCGCGTACCGCTTGCCGTCGATGACGCCGAGCGAGCGCTCGGTGCCGCCGAGCTTGGAGACCCACTCCTCCCCGTCGAGGGTGAGGAGGTTCTGCTGCGGCTGGATGAAGGGCAGCGTGGAGATGGACGGCTGCCAGAACATCAGGTCGGGGCGGTCGCCGGAGGCCAGCTTGGTCGGCACGTTCGTCTCGTACAGGTCCGGGATCGCCTGGGTCTCGACCGTGGCGCCGGTGGCCTTCTTGAAGGCGTCGATGACCTGCTTGGGCGCGGTGACCGTGTTCTGCGCGGTCCACATGGTCAGCTTCACGCCGTCGAGGCGGGCGGTGGGGTCGACGGCCGTCTGCTTCGCGTCCGTACCCGAATCGCCGGAGTCCGAGGCCGTGGGGTCGCTGCACGCGGTGGCGGCCAGGCCGAGGGCGCATATCAGCGCCAGGGCGGGGAGAGCTCTTGTCTTCATCACGTGCCTTTCAAGAACGAGCGGTTCAGGGGCAGGACTCGCATCAGCTGTGCTCGTGGGGTGTTCACCGGGAGGGCGGCGGCCCCGAGCTCTCCCGCACCACCAGCTCCGGTACGGAGACGGGGTGCGGGGCGATCTGCGCGGACTCCTCCAGGACGCCGTGCAGCAGGGCGAACGCGGCCCGTCCGAGGCCGGTGAAGTCCAGACGTACGGTCGTCAGCGACGGGGTCAGATAGGCGGAGTGCGGGGCGTCGTCGAACCCGGCCACGCTGACCTCGCCGGGGACGGACCGGCCGGTCTCGTGCAGGGCGCGCAGCACGCCGAGCGCGAGGTCGTCGTTGCCGCACAGGATCGCGGTGACGGCCGGGTCCCGCGCCAGCTTCAGGCCGGCCGCGTGGCCGCCGGCCGGGCCCCAACTGCCCTGTACGGGACGGGGTTCGGGTGCTCCCGCCTCCTTGAGCGCCTGCCGCCAGCCGGTGGTGCGGGCGCTGGTGCGGCGGGTGCTGGACGGTATGGCGACGTAGTGCACGGTCCGGTGGCCGAGGGCGAGCAGATGGCGGGTCGCCTCGTAGGCGGCCTCGCGGTCGTCGGTCCACACCCAGGGGCGACCCGGGGCGGGTGGGCTCGCGGGGGTCTCGACGACGCCGACGACCGGCAGTTCGGCGGGGACGGCGCCCAGGGCCCGTACACCGGCCGGATCGTAGGCGATCACGATCAGCCCGCCGCCCGCGTCCGCGGCCCGCTGCACCTCGGCGGCGACCGCGGCCTCGTCGGCCGATTCGAGGACGCCGATCCCGACCGCGTAGGACTCGGCGCGGGCGGCCTCCTCGATGCCCTGGAGGATGGAGGCGTAGCCGTAGTGGGTGGTGTTGGCGGTGAGGACGGTCACGGCCCTGCTGCGCCCGCTGGCCAGGGCGAGCGCGGTGGCGTTGCGGCGGAAGCCCAGCTCGTCGATGGCCGCGAGCACCCGTTCCCGGGTGGACGGCTTGACGCTGGGATGGCCGTTGATCACCCGGGAGACGGTCTGGTACGAGACCCCGGCCGCGGTCGCTACATCCCTGATGCTCGCCGGGCGCCTTGTGTGACCGGTCACATTCATGCCAGGATTGTGACCGGTCACAATGCGGTCGTCAAGAGACCGTAACGAGGGATTCACGAGGGGGACCACCTTGACCGGTACGGCGGATTCGGCGCGCAAGGCCTCCAACGACCGACAGTTCACGTTCAGTTGGGGTCATACGGCGCTGGAGGCCGAGTTCACCACCGCGGCGGACGGCACGCTGCGGCTGGTCCGGCTGGCCCGTCCAGGTGAGCCTTCATCGCCGGTGGGCCCGGAATCCACCCTCCCCCTCCTCGAACTGACCGCCCTCGGCCACGGCAGCGGCTGGTCCGGCCCGCGCTTCACCGGCACGGCCTTCGGTTCGCGGCTGAGATACCGGGACCACCTCAGCGGCAGCCGCGCCGACCGGGAGTGGCTGACCGTCGAACTCCACGACCCCGAGACCGGGTTGACGGCCTTCGTCGAGCTGACCTCCCCCACCGGCCTGCCCGTGCTCCGCTCCCGCGTCCGCCTCCGCAACGACGGCACGCGGCCCCTGGTCGTCCAGTCCGTCAGCAGCCTGCTGCTCGGCGGCCTGCCCTCCCCCGACGCCCTGGACGTGTACCGGGCGCGCAACGACTGGCTCGCCGAGTGCCGCTGGTACGCCGAGCCGCTGCGCGACACGGTCGCCGACATCAACGTAGGCGCCCACCAGCACGACAGCCGGGCCGCCCTCGTCCTCACCGGGCGCGGCAGCTGGCCGACCGACGGTCATCTGGCCATGGGGGCGGTCACGGAACGCGGCGGCGGCCGGACGTGGCTGTGGCAGGTCGAGTCCCCGGCCGGCTGGCGCTGGGACCTGGGCGAACGCGCGCACGGCACGTACCTGGCGCTGAACGGCCCCACGGACGCGGAGCACCAGTGGCGGGTCCGGCTCGCGCCGGGCGCGGAGTTCACGACCGTGCCGGGGGTGGTGGCCCTCGGTTCCGGGTTCGACGACGCGATGGGCGCGCTGACCTCGTACCGCCGTGCCGTGCGCCGCCCGCACCCCGACCACGAGGGGCTTCCCGTCGTCTTCAACGACTACATGAACACCCTGATGGGCGACCCGACGACCGAGAAACTCCTGCCGCTGATCGACGCGGCGGCGGCGGCCGGGGCGGAGTACTTCTGCATCGACTCCGGCTGGTACGACGACGACACCGAGGGCTGGTGGGACAGCGTCGGCGAGTGGCTGCCCTCGCCGCGCCGCTTTCCGGGCGGCGGGCTCCGGGCGGTCCTGGACCGGATCCGGGAGCGCGGCATGGTGCCCGGGCTGTGGCTGGAGCCCGAGGTCGTCGGCGTGCGCAGCCCGGTCGCGTCGGCCCTCCCCCCGGAGGCCTTCTTCCGCCGCGACGGCGTGCGCCTCGCCGAACAGGGCCGTCACCAGCTCGATCTGCGGCACCCGGCCGCCCGCGCCCACCTCGACAAGACGGTGGACCGGATCGTCGGCGACTGGGGCGTGGGCTACCTCAAGCTGGACTACAACATCGTGGTCGATCCGGGCACCTGTACCGACGGGGACATCGCGCCGGGGGCCGGGCTGCTCGGCCATGCCCAGGCGTATCTGGACTGGCTGTCCGAGCTCCTTGACCGGCATCCGGGGCTGGTCGTGGAGAACTGCGCCTCGGGCGGCATGCGGATGGACGGGGCCACACTCGCCGTCGCCCAGCTCCAGTCCACCAGCGACCAGCAGGATCCGCTGCGCTACCCGGCCATCGCCGCGGCGGCTCCGACGGCGGTCCCGCCGGAGCAGGGCGCCGTCTGGGCCTACCCGCAGCCCGCCTTCGACGACGACCTGATCACCTTCACGCTGGGCGGTGCGCTGCTGGGGCGGATCCATCTGTCCGGCCATCTGGACCGGATGTCGGAACACCAGCTCGGTCTGGTACGGGACGCGGTGGGCGCGTACAGGGCCATCCGGGGGGATCTCGGGAAGGCCGTGCCGTTCTGGCCGCTCGGTCTGCCGGGGTGGACGGACGAGTGGCTGGCACTGGGGATGAGGGTGCCGGGCGGTCCGTCGTACGTCTCGGTGTGGCGGCGCGGCGGTGAGCCGGAACTCCACCTGCCCATGGAGGGCTTGGGCAAGGACGTCCGTGCGGAGATCCTGCACCCGTCCGCGCCGGTCGCCGGCTCGGCGGCCTGGGACGGGGACGGACTGCGGGTGTCGCTGCCGCGCACGCCCGGCGTTCTGCTGGTCCGGCTCGTCCCAGGCGCGTAGAGCAGGGAGCCCGAGCCGGCTCGGCGCCGGCTCGGGCTGTCGCTCAACTGCTGCTGACGGTGAGGTTGTTCGTGGTGAAGTCCAGGCCGCCGGACGACGAGGTGACCTCGTAGCCGAACTGGACGTCACCGATGGTCTCGTTGCCCATCCACTTCTTGGTGTCCTTGATCCACTTCAGGATCGGCAGGATGTTGACGGTGCCGGAGTTGGAGTCGGACGTCCGCAGGAACGAGAAGACCTCGTTCGCTCCGTTGTTGCCCTTGTAGACGGTCCAGCTGTGGCCGCCGAGGGTCACGTTGCCCTGCGAGGTGCCCAGCGGGCCGACGGCCCCGTTGTAGTTGACCCAGAGCATGATCTCGTAGTCGTAGTCCGTGTCCCAGATGTCGTAGGACGTGTTGTACGCGCCGGACGACGGGACCGTGACGTTGTAGCTGCTGGAGAGCGAGCCGAGCGAGGTGATCGTCTTGTTGATCACCTTCTTGGAGTTGGGGTAGGACTTGATGCCGCCGGTGTTGGGGTGGTCGGCCCAGACGCCCCAGTTGGTGCCGGAGTTGGCCCAGATGCACTGGCTGCCGGCGCCGGAGCCCCAGATGTTGTTGTAGAGCGTGTAGCCGTTCAGGCTGGTGTTGCCCCACTGGTCGCAGGAGTTCCAGACGGCGGCCGAGGCGGGGGCGGAGGCCAGGCCGACGGTGACGCCGAGCGCGAGGGCCGGGGGCAGCAGGATCTTGCTGATCCGGCTCAGTGTGCGTGTTGCCATGGTGTCCCTTCCATGGGTGGGGGGAAATGCGGGGGGAGTTACCACGTCCTCAGGGCGAGGACGCGTTCTTCTCCGGCGACGAGGTCGAGCGGTTCGGCGCCGGAGGAAGTCCGGAGCTCGATGCGGTGGGTGCGCGTGGGGCGGACGACCGCGGTCGCTTCGTGCGGGCTCCAGGTCAGGTCGATCCCGGCCCCGAACCGGGTGCGGATTCCGTGCAGTTCGCCCTTCGGGTACGCCGTCGGAAGCGCGGGCAGCAGTACCAGCCGGTCCGGCGTCGACTGCACGAGCATCTCGATGAGCACGGCGGGCAGGGCGTGGGCGGCGTCCGCGTTGTAGACGTCGCGGTCCGGGTAGTGGGAGCTCATCAGGGAGGCGTGGAAGAAGTCGCCCTTGAGCACCTGGCCGAGGGCGTGCGCGACCCGTTGGCCGTCGCGCAGCCGGGCCGCGACGAGGGCGTGGTGGAGGTGGCCGTGGGCCGAGTCGTTCTCGGGGCCGCGGAGTTCGAGGGCGCGGTGGGCGGCTGCGGCTAGTGCCCCGGCAGGCAACGTTTGCCCGTTGAGGAGCGGCGTCCGGTGCGTGCTCTCGGCGTGCCGGCCGAAAGCTTTCGTACTGGACGTACTTGGGCTTTCGGCCGGTGCGGCGAGTGGGGGCACCTCCCACGCCTTTAGGGCAGTGGGGGAGCGTGCCGGGCGTCGCGACGGGGCGAACGTTGCCTGTCGGGGCACTAGGTCCGGGGTGTCGTACGGGGTGATCTCGTCGAGTGGCCAGACGCCGTAGAGGTGGCTGAGGTGGCGGTGGTCGTAGGTGTCGTCGAGTCCGGGCCGGGCCCATTCGGCGAGGGCGCCGTCGGCGTTGATCCGGTGGGGCGGGAGCCGGTCGGCCAGGGCACGCCAGCGGTCCGCCAGGTCCGGGTGGTACTCGGCGGCGGTGAGCAGGGCGTGCCGGGCGGCGGAGAGGTCCATGGCCGCGTTGATCGCGCCCCAGCTCGCGTTCGCCGGGCGGTTCTCGGGCGAGTAGGAGGGGACGACGACCAGGTGGCCGTCCTCGTCGGTGCGGGTGAGGAAGTCCTCGTAGAACAGGGCGACTCGGGCGAGAGCGTGGGCGGTGCGCGGGTCGCGTTCGCCGCGGGTCTCGTCGTGGTCGACGAGGGGCTTGAGCAGCCAGTCGGCGCCGGCGGTCCACAGGTGGAGCGGGTATTCGCGACTGAAGTGGTACGTCAGCCCGGACTCACCGTCGGTGTGCGCGGGCGCGACGACGCCGCGGGCGCCGAAGACGGCACGGGCGTTCTCGCTCCAGTCGTCCAGCTGGCGGTGAATCAGCGAGGCCAGGGCCTCGGTGACTTCGGGGAGTGCGGCGGCCGCTGCTGAGGCCGTCTGGAGGTTGAGGTTGGCGTCGTTGGTGAAGGCCCCCGACCAGGCCGTGTTCCAGTCGCCGGTCCACAGGCCGACGAGGCGGGGCGGGAGCATTCCGGAGGCCGACAGGAGGTGGTAGCGGCCGGCGGCGAAGAGGCGCTCCAGGAGGGCGGGGCTGTCGGGGTGGCCGAGCAGCTCCGAGCCGGGGAGGGCGCGTTCGGCGGGGTCGGCGTCCAGGTCGAGGGTCGCGCGCTCGTAGGCGGTGCGGTGGAGGGCGGTGTGGCGGGCCAGGAGGCCGGCGTACGGGTCCTCGTCGTCCGGGAGCAGGTCGCCGAGGGCGCGGGCGTGGGCGAGGGCGTCCGGCTCTTGGGCGGCCGGGCGGTCCGAGTGGCTTGCGGTCGGCCTGTCCGCGGGGCTTACGGTCGGCCCGTCCGCGGGGCTTACCGCCGACCCGTCCGCGGGGCTCACCGCCGACCCGTCCGCGGGGCTTACGGTCGGCCCGCCCGCGGGGCTCACCGCCGGCCCGCCCGCGGGGCTCACCGCCGGCCCGCCCGCGGGGCTCACCGCCGACCCGCCCGCGTGACTCACCGCCGACCCGCCCGCGTGACTCACCGCCGACCCGTCCGCGTGACTCACCGCCGACCCGCCCGCGTGACTCACCGCCGACCCCTCCGCGTTTGCGGCCGCCCCGTCCAAGCGGTGCAGGGCCGCCACGCCCGTGTGGCGTGCGGCTGCCCCGCTCGTGTGGCGCATGACGCGGGTGAGCAGCAGGACGGACTTCGCGCCGGTGACCCGTAGGCCGGGGGGCGTGAGCGACGTACTGCCGCCGGTGACCACGACGAGCGTCACTCCGGTGTACGCGCGGTCGCTGCCGGGGTAGCGGGCGCGCAGCGTGAGCAGGGCGCCCTCGGGGGTGAGGACGGCTCCGTGGCCGACGGCGAGGTCGTGGGGCGCGCCCGGGAGCCGGTGGTCGAGGGCGATGTCCAGGTCCGGTGCCGAGAGGTGGTGGACGATCACGTCGTCGGCGCGCGAGACGAAGACCCGGCTGCTGAAGCCCTCGCACTCCGCCGTCGCGACGCCGGTGGTGAAGTCGACGAAGCGGCGGTACCGGCGAGGTGCGGCGGGCCGGGTCGCGCGCAGCCGTATCTGGAAGGCCGGGTGGAAGGGCTGCACCCACTGGAGGTCGCGGCCGTCGGTGAAGGTCTCGGCGGCCGTCGGCTCTCCGGCCAGCAACCGGTCCTGCAGCGCGGGGAGTTCGGCGGCCAGCTGGGGCGGACGGGCGTGCTCCGAGCCGTTCGGGCGGACCAGGGTGTGGTGGGTGACGATGACGCGTTCGTCGTTCGGGTCACCGAACACAAGGGTGCCGTGGTGGCCGTTGCCGCTGAGGAAGGCGTCCTCCCAGCGGGCGGCCGGCTCCGGCTCCCAGGTGCCGTGGACCGGTCCGGTGACGGGGCTGTCGGTCATGGCTTGAGCACCGCCGCCCCGTAGCGGCCGAGGGTGAGCTCATCCTCGACGTCCGTCCCCGTCAGTACGTCGTGATGGGCCCCCGGCACCTCGACGGTCACGGACTCGCGCCCGTGGTTGAGGACGAACAGCAGGTCGCCGCGCCGGACCACCTCCACCCCGGCGGGGATCGCCTCCAGCACGGGACGGACACCGGCCTCGGCGGCCACGCCCGCGAGCAGGTCGCGCAGCGCCTCCGGCTCGGGGAGCGTCGAGACGTACCGGGCGCGGCCCTTGCGCAGCACCGCGGGCAGACCGTCCAGCTCCCCGCCCTTGTACGTGGCCTGCGCCTCGGCGTCCTCGGTCGGCTCGATCTCCTCCGACCACAGGGTGCCGCGGAAGCCGTCGCACTCGACGGTCTCCCCCGCGTCCAGCGGCCACCACTCGTGCAGCGTGCGGATGCCGAACAGCTCGCGCAGCCGGGCGTCCATCCCGCCGGGCCGCACCCGGTCGTCCTCGTCGGCGATGCCGGTCAGGAAGCCGCTGACGAGGGTGCCGCCGTTTTGTACGTACGCGGCGAGGTTGTCGATCGCCGCGTCCGTGAGCGCGTACAGCTGGGGGACGACCACCAGCTTGTACGCGCTCAGGTCGTGCTCGGGGTGGGCGAAGTCGGTGGTGAGGTGGGCCTCCCAGAGGGCGCGGTGCCAGGCTCTGAGGAGGTCGGGGTGGTCGACGTGCGTGGACAGGCGACCGTCCTGGGAGGCGGCCCACCAGGCGTGCCAGTCGTGCAGGATCGCGATGCCGTTGTCGCTGTGACTGCCCGCCACGTCGCCGCCGATCCTCGCGAGTTCGGCGCCGAGCTGCTTGACCTCCTGATACGTGCGGCCCTCCTCCCCCGCGTGGCTGACCATCCCGGAGTGGAACTTCTCGGCGCCCTGCCGGGACTGCCGCCACTGGAAGTAGCAGACCGCGTCGGCGCCGCGAGCCACGGCCTGGAGGGACCAGAGGCGGTTGAGTCCGCGGGGCTTGGGGTGGTTGACGCCCCGCCAGTTGACCGGGCCTGCCGCCTGCTCCATCAGCATCCAGGGGCCGCGGGCCTGGGAGCGGGTCATGTCCTGGACGAGGGCGCCGTTCCGGGCGCCGAAGGGGTCGCGGGGGTCGGGGTAGAGGTCGACCGAGACGACGTCCTCCTCCTCGACCCAGCGCCACGCGTCCTGACCGATCCACAGCGGCATGAAGTTGGTGGTGACGGGGATGTGCGGGGTGGCCCGGCGGACGATGTCACGCTCGGCGACGTAGCACTCCAGGAGCATGTCGGACGTGAAGCGTTTGAAGTCCAGCACCTGGCTGGGGTTCTTCAGGTAGTGGGCGTGGCGGGGCGTGTGGATCTCGTCCCAGGCGCCGTAGCCCTGGCTCCAGAAGGCGGTGCCCCAGGCGGTGTTGAGGGCGTCGAGCGTGCCGTACTTGTCCTGGAGCCAGCGGCGGAAGCGGGCGGCGGCCTCGTCGCTCCAGTCGTAGGTGCAGTACTCGTTGTTGATGTGCCACAGGGTGAGGGCCGGGTGGGTGCCGTAGCGGGCGGCGAGGTCCTCGGTGATGGCGGCGGCGTAACGGCGGTAGGTGGCGCTGGAGTGCGAGAAGTGCTGGCGGCCGCCCCACCACTCGGTGCGGCCGTCCTGGTCGACGGGCAGGGTGTCGGGGTGCAGGTGCCCCATCCAGGGCGGGGGCGAGGCGGTGGGGGTGGCGAGTACGACCCCGATGCCGTTGTCGTGCATCAGATCCATCAGCCGGTCCAGCCAGCCGAAGTCCCTTTCCCCCGGGCGGGGTTCGAGCTTCGCCCAGGAGAAGACGCCGAGGGTGACGGAGTTGACGCCGGCGTCCTTCATCAGACGGACGTCCTCGTGCCAGATCTCCTCGGGCCACTGCTCGGGGTTGTAGTCGCCGCCGTAGAGGATGCGGCCGTTCGCCACCGTGCTCAGGTCGGGCATCAGACGGGCTCCCCGTACTGGATTCCGCGCCCGTTGGTGGCGAGGTAGACACGGCCGTACACGCGCGGGTCACCGGTGATCGCCTCGCCGATCCAGCCCCACTGGTGGGCGTCGTCGTTGATCCGCACCCAGCTCTTCGCCCCGTCGTCGGAGCGATGGACGGCGGTGATGGCCTCGGTGGACCCGACCAGGTAGATCGCCGGGTAGTCGGCACCGTCCGCGGCCTTGCCGAAGCCGAGGCAGTACGAGGCCCAGCAGCTGGGGACCTTCGAGAACGTGGCGCCGCCGTCGGTGGACCGGTACAGCCCGTTCCACTTGGTGGACAGCCACAGGTCACCACTGCGTCCCGGCGCCGCGACCAGCTCGAACTGGCTGTCGCCGGAGGGCAGTCCGGTGGCGCGGGCGGTGAAGGTGAGGCCACTGTCGGTGCTGGCGAACAGCGTTCCCGTGTCGGTGTCGTACGCGTAGCAGAGCCTCGGGTCGGCCGGGTCGGCGACCGGCGTGGCGCCCTTCGGGAAGGAGGTGACCTCGGACCAGGTGACGCCGTTGTCCGCGGAGCGGTGGGCGGGGTACTTCGTGCCGTCCCAGTGCACGAAGACCCAGAGCAGCACGCTGCCGTCGGCGTTGGTGGCGATCGGCCCCGGTGCGTCCTTGGCGATGGCGGGCTGGGCCTTGAAGGGCGCCCAGGTCTGCCCACCGTCGTTCGAGTAAGCACCGTTGCCGTTGTCGCCCCAGCCGCTGCGGACCACGTACGCCGGCTTGGCCGAGGCCTGGGCGAGCCCCGTCGCCGAACCGAAGACGGGGTTCGACGCCATGCCGCGCGAGGGGGACGCCGTGAGCGACTCGTGGTACATCACGCCGATGTCTCCGTTGCCGCTGATCAGGTGCGCCGTTCCGACCGGGGGCGAGATCAGCTGGCGGGCGGACGCCTCCTCCAGGCCGCGGATCTGCGGGGCCCAGTTCTTCAGGTCCCGGGTGCCGTAGATGGTCGCGCCGGTGCCGTAGAGGACGTGCCGGGAGTCGTACGGGTCGAGGGCGAGGGCCTGGATCCACCAGCCGAACTTCGGCTTGTCCGCTCCCCACTTGAGGTAGGGGGTCTCAGAGACGTCGAAGACGGCCGTGTCCTTCAGGGACGTCCAGGTGCGGCCGCCGTCGGTGCTGCGGAACACCGTGTCGACCTCCGCCCACCGGTTGTTGGTGCTGACGACGAGCGTGCCGGGCCGACGGGCGTCGACGGCGACACCGCCGTAGCCGAAGGTGTCGGCCGAGCCGTCGGCGGTGGTGCCCCCCGGCTTCACGGGCGTGACCTCGGTCCACTTGCCGTTGAGGGTGCACAGCTTGTGCACGCTGCCGCTGGACTGCCCGTTGGGGCCGGGCGCGTTGGCGTACGTCACGTACAGGTGGCTGGTGCCGCGGTCGTAGGCGGCGCGGATCGGCACCTTGGCGGCGGTGCCGGAGGGCTGGCCGGGGACGGCGTTCCAGGTGCTGCCGTCGGTGGTGCGGAACAGGTTGGCGGTGGTGCCGTCGCTGTCGCCCCAGCCGGCGTAGACGACGCGCCCGGCGGCGATGAGGAGGGTGACGCCCTGGCCGCCCGCGCTCGGGCTGCCCGGGAAGCCGGAGGCGGTGGCCCAAGTGGCTCCCCGGTCGGTCGACTTCAGCAGCCCGTCGTGCCGGGTGCCCAGCCACAGGACGTCACTGTCGCGCGGATCGACGAGCAGCCGCTCGCCGGCGCCGCGCCCGTCCTCGTTGGCGCCGAGCTTCACATCGAGGTCGGTACGGGCCCAGGTGGCACCGCGGTCCTCGGACCGCAGGACGGCACCGTTGCCGGCCCAGGACTGGGCGTAGGTGCCGAGGGAGAGGTAGAGGCGGTTCGGGTGGGCGGGGTCGACGGCCATGGCCTCGACGCCGAGCAGGTTCCAGTCGTCCCAGCCGAGGTGGTCGGTCAGCGGGGCCCAGCTCGCGGTGCGGTCGTCCCACCGGTAGGCGCCACCGATGTCGGTACGGGCGTAGGCGAGGCCGCGGGCGGAGGGGTGGAAGAGGACGCCGGTGATGAAGCCGGTGCCGCCCATGACCGCGTTGCGCCAGCGGTAGGTGGGGGCGGCGGCGATGGTCTCCGCGGCCTGTGCCCGTCCGGGGAGGAACGGGACGGTGGTGAGCGCGGCGGCGGCCGCGGTCCCGGCGAGAACGGCACGTCGACTCAGGGGGGACGCGTGCATGACACATACCTCGTTCTACGAAAGGGGTGGGGAGACCTACCTACGGGCGCAGGCTGTGACGATTCAACGGCTCCGCCGCGTGGGCGGGACCAGCAACGACGGAGCCGAGGCCGGAAGACCGCAGAAGCTCCCGGTCACGCCACCCGCTCGGGCTTCAGCCCTTCACCGCACCGGTGAGCATCCCCTTCTTGAAGTGCTTCTGGACGAAGGGCGACAGCACGGCGACGGGAAGCAGAGCCATGACCATCACCGCCATCTGGATGGAGAGGGCCGAAATCTGACCGGTGTTGATCTGCGCGCTGAGCCCGACCGGACGCTCTTGCTTCTGCACGAGCTGGATCATGACGTTCTGCAGCGGCATCATGTCCTGGTCGGTGAGGTAGATGGAGGCGTTGAACCAGGCGCTCCAGTAGCCCACCGCGTAGAACAGGGAGATCACCGCGATCACGGCACGCGAGAGCGGCATGACGATCTGCCGCAGAATCCGGAAGTCCCCGGCTCCGTCGATCCGGGCACTGTCGATGAGCTCCTGCGAGATGTTCATGAAGAACGCCCGCAGGACCAGGATGTTGAAGACGCTGACCGCGCTGGGCAGGATCAGTGCCAGATAGGTGTCGGTCAGCCCGAGCGCCTGCACCAGCAGGTACGTCGGGATCAGCCCGGCGCCGAAGAACATCGTCGCGAGCAGGGTCATCAGGATCCAGCGGTGGCCGAGCGAGGCGGAGCGCGAGAGCCCGTAGGCGCACAGCACCGACACCGTCATGCTGAACAGCGTGCCGACGAGGGTGACGCCGAGGCTGACGAGCGCCGCGCGCTGGACCTGGCCACCGCTGAGCAGTTCCTGGTAGGCGATGAAGGTGATGTCCTTGGGGATCATCACCAGTCCGCCGGCTGCGTCGATGGTCTTCTTCGAGGACAGGCTCGTGACGATCACGATCCACAAGGGGAAGAGGATCGCGAAGCAGGCGAAGAAGAGCACGATACCCTTGGCCGCCAAACCGGCCTGGTTCGGTTTCTCCTCCCAGGCCGGCCGGGGCGGGGCCGCCCAGGGGCTCGGCTTCTTCACGGGCTTGTCGATGACGGCGGTCATTTCTTGTACACCCCCTGTTCGCCCATGAGATGAGCGACCTTGTTCGCCGCGAGGACGAGGGTCAGGCCGACGATGCCCTTGATCAGTCCGGCGGCGGCCGCGTAGCTGAAGTCCTGGTTACGGATGCCGTTCCACCACACGTACGTGTCGAGCACCTCCGACGCCTCCGGCCCGACCGCGTCGCGTTGCAGCAGCAACTGCTCGAAGCCGACGGTGAGGGCGTCGCCGACCCGCAGGACCAGCAGCAGGGCGATGACCGGCCGCAGCGCGGGCAGCGTGATGTGCCACATGCGGCGCCAGCGCCCGGCACCGTCCATCGCGGAGGCTTCGTACAGGTCGTTGCTGACGGAGGAGAGGGCCGCGAGGAAGACGATGACGCCCCAGCCCGCGTCCTTCCAGATGCCTTCGACCGTGACCAGGTACTTGAAGATCTCCGGGTCGGTCATGATGTCGAACCCGCCGCGTCCGTGATCGCGCAGGGTCTGCGCGATGATGCCCGCGCCGCCGAAGATCTGCTGGAAGACCGTGACCACCAGGACCCACGAGAAGAAGTGGGGCAGGTACAGGACCGCCTGGGCGACAGCCCGGACCCGGGGCCTGATCACGCTGTTGATGAGCAGCGCGAGCAGGATCGGCACCGGGAAGAAGAGCACGAGCTGCAGGAAGAACAGCACGAAGGTGTTCTGCACCGCGTGCCAGAACTCGGAGTCGGAGAAGACCCGTTCGAACTGCTCCAGGCCGACCCAGGGGCTCTCGAACATGGCGATGAAGCCGTTGTCGCTGAGATAGGGGTCGTAGTCCTGGAAGGCGACGATGTTGCCGAGGATCGGCACGTAGTTGAAGACGAGCACCAGCAGCACGGCCGGCACCGTCATCAGGACGAGCGTCCGGTCACGCCGGAAGCGGATCCGGAAGCTCAGCTTTCCAGCGCGTCTCCCGTTGTGTTTCCCGGCCGACCGGCCCCGCTTCGCAGCCCCGTCCGTCTTCGTCGTACCGTCCGTCGTCTGCGCCTCGGCCCTGCTCCGAGGCACCGTGCTGTGGGACACGGCCTTCTCCTTGCCTCAGCCCCGGGTCACTTAGCAGAACCGTTGTCGTCGAGCAGCTTCTTGTACCAGGCCCGCAGGTCGTCGCCGCCCTGCTTCTTCCAGTCGGAGACCGCCTGTTGCATGTCGCTGACCTTCTTGCGCCCGCGCACGATGTCGTCCTCGAGCTGCTCGAAGTCGTCGGCGAGGTTGGTCCAGCGGTTGGGCTCGGTGATGGTCAGCCCGTAGAAGGAGGACTTCTTCGTGAAGGCGCCCATCCTCTGCTGCCACTCGACCTGCTGCTTGGCTATCTCGGGCAGGTCCGGGTGGGCGATGTACGCGGCCGGGTCGCCGGTGTAGTCGAAGGCGCCGTTGACCTCGTTGACACCCTTGGTGCTCTTGGTCGGCACGCCGTCCTTCACCGTGTAGTCGGTGCCCTCGACGCCGTAGACGGTGAGCATGTACTCCTTGGTGCCGTACGGCGAGGCGCAGTAGTTGGCGATGGCGAGGAAGTCCTGGACGACCTGCTTGGACGCCTTCTTGCTGACGAAAGTGAAGATGTTCGCGGGCTGGACCGCCCACAAGGTCGGGTCACCGCCGTCGTGGCCGAAGATGTCCATCACACCCATCTCGAAGTTCTCGTTCTGGGTGCGCTGTTCGGCCGTCTTGCCCCACAGGGCGGAGAGGTCGTCGTTGTAGACGAGGGACTGGCCCGCGGTGAACCGGTTGCCCGCGACGCCCTGATTCGCCGCCTTGGCGTCGGGGTGGACCACGCCGGCCGCGTAGAGCTTGCGGGTCCACTCCAGGGCTTCGAGATACGCCTCGGTCTCGATCCGGTTGATCAGCTTGTCGCCCTCGAGGTTCCACCACAGCGCCTTCTCGCTGCCGCTCAGCGCCCCGAACATGTTGAACGCGGTCCATTTCATGTCGTCGCAGGCCCACACCTTCGCCTTGGCGTTGGTGGCCTCCTTCGCCCAGGCCAGGAACTCGTCCGCCGACGTGGGGAGTTCGTAGCCTTCCTTGTCGAAAACGTCCTTGCGGTAGAAGGGCGCGATGTTCACGACATACGAGGCGGGCATCGGGATCGCGCGCAGCTGGCCGCCGAAGATGGAGCGCTGCCAGGCGTCGGTGGGCACGGCCGCGAGGTTCGGGTAGTCCTTGACCTTGTCGCCGGAGAGGTACTCGCCGAGGTCCGCGAACTTGGCGTTGATGGCGCTTGGGATCTTGCCGTTCAGGTTCCAGCCCGGGACGACCACCACGTCCGGAATGTCGCTGGAGGCCAGAATGGCGCCCAGCTTCTCGTCGTAGGTGTTGCCGTCCTGGTTCTGCCAGCTGACGTCGACCCCGATGGCCTCGTTCATGGCCTTGTAGTACGGGTTGCCGTTCGACGGCGGCGTGCCCCAGAACGGAGCCATGATCTTGATCTTGCTGCCCTTGCCGAGCTTCTCGGGGACGGCGGTCTTCAGTGTGCTGAGGTCCAGCGGCTGGGTGAACCCCGCGGCCGAGCCGTTCTTCGAGGGGATGTCGGGGCTGACGACGTTCTGCGCCACGAAGGTCGGGAGGAGCTTCTTGGCGTCCTTCCCGGAGGTGGTTCCCTCCTTGCGGCCTTCCTGCGACCCCCCACAGGCGGCAAGCAGCGGCATCCCGCCCGCCACCGCGGCGGTGGCGACCGCCGTGGAGGCGAGGAAGCTTCTCCGGCTGGGCCCGGAGGAGGCGGAAGCGGCGTTCGGCGTCATTGCGTCAACCCTTCATGGCGCACCAGGACACCCGGCGGTGGGCCGTCGGCTGCGGTGTCTTGAGTGGAACTGGCTGAGCTGAAGCGGTCGTAGCGACTAGTCGAAGTAGTCGAAGCGCTTCGATGTTGCTGCGAGGTTAAGTGAACACCCAGGGGTGCACAAGGGTCACTTCCAAGATTCCTCCGAGGTGTGGAGGTCTGGACCGGACGCTTACGCGACTTGAAATGTCGGCAGGGAGTCCGACTTGTTGCCCCGGAGTGTCTTGACACCCGCCCCCGGATCGAATGAGCATCGAAGCGCTTCGAAAGCGCGTCGTCGCTCCATCGCAAGGGGAACCCCACGTGTCCGCACAAACGCCGCCCACGCCGCCTTTCCGCGATCCGCGTCTGCCGTTCGCGAAGCGCATCGACGACCTGCTGTCGCGGCTGACCCTCGACGAGAAGACCGGGTTCCTGCACCAGTTCGCGCCCGCCGTCGAGCGCCTCGGCATCGCCGCCTTCCGCACCGGCCAGGAGGCGCTGCACGGGGTGGCGTGGATGGGCCCGGCGACGGTGTTCCCGCAGGCGGTGGGCCTCGGCGCGACCTGGAACACGGATCTCGTACGACGGGTCGGCGAGGCGGTGTCCAAGGAGACCCGGGCGATGCGCGCCCGCGACGACCGCGTCGGCCTCAACGTCTGGTCGCCGACCGTCAACCTCCTGCGCCACCCCCTGTGGGGCCGCAACGAGGAGGGCTACTCGGAGGACCCGAAGCTCACCTCGGCGATCGCCACCGCCTACACACACGGCCTGCGCGGCGACCACCCGACGTACTGGCGCACGGCGCCGGTCCTCAAGCACTGGCTCGCGCACAACAACGAGACGGGCCGCGACATCACGTCCTCCTCCGTCCGCCCGCGCGTGCTGCACGAGTACGACCTGCGTGCCTTCCGCGAGACGGTCGAGGCGGGCGCGGTGGCCGGGGTGATGCCGGCGTACAACCTGGTCAACGGCCGCCCGAACCACGTCTCGCCCTACCTGCGCGAGCATCTGCGCGCCTGGACCGACGAGGACCTGCTGGTCTGCTCGGACGCGGGCGCTCCCTCGAACCTGGTCGACTCCGAGCACTACTTCGACACTCACGAGGAGGCCACGGCCGCCTCCCTCCTCGCCGGCGTCGACAGTTTCACCGACCACGGCACGGACAGCTCGCAGATCGTCGCGCGCGTCAAGGGGGCCCTGGAACGCGGTCTGCTGACGGAGGGCGACATCGACACGGCCGTACGCCGCCAGCTCTCGGTCCGTTTCCGGCTCGGCGAGTTCGACCCGCACGAGGACCCGTACGCCGACACCCGGGACTTCGACACCCCGGAACACCGGGCGCTCGCCCAGGAGGCCGCCGAGCAGGCGATCGTGCTGCTCAAGAACGACGGCGTGCTGCCGCTGGCTCCTGACACCCGCATCGCCGTGGTCGGTCTGCTCGCCGACGAGTGCAAGCTCGACTGGTACAGCGGCACCCTCATCCACCGCTCCACCCCGCTGGAGGGCCTGTACGAGCGGTTCGGCGCCGAGCGGGTGGAGTTCGCGGAGGGCGTGGACCGGCTCCGCCTGAAGACCCGTGCGGGTACGTTCCTTCACGTACCGCCCGCCCAGGACGCGGCCGACGAGGTGCGCGGCGCCGAGGGCGCCCTGGACCCGGCCCTCCTCGCGGGCCGCACGGACCTGCCCCCGCTCACCACGGACGCCACCGGCACCGAACTCGCGCTCGTCGACTGGGGCGAGGGCGTCCTCACGCTCCGCGCTCCCGACGGCCGCTACCTCTCGGTCGCCGAGGACGGCTACCTCCGTGCCTCCGCCGACCAGCCCGGAGGCTGGATCGTCCAGGAGACGTTCCGCCTGGAACCGCACGAGAACGGACACCTCCTCAGGCACGTCGGAACGGGTCGCCACGTCTCTGTCGCCGACGACGGAGTAAAGGTTGCCGACGAGAATCCGGAAACGGACGAGAAACCGGAAACGTTCGAGCTGATCATCGTCGAACGCGGTGAGGACGCGGTGACCCGGGTCACCGCACAGGCCGACGTCGTCCTGGTGGTCGCGGGCAACGACCCGCACATCAACGGCCGCGAGACCGAGGACCGTACGACGCTGCGCCTGCCCGCCCAGCAGGAGCGGCTGCTGCGCGCCGCCCGCGCCGCGAACCCGAACACCGTGCTGGCGCTGGTCTCGGCGTACCCGTACGCGGTCGACACCACCGACCTCCCGGCGGCGCTGTGGACGGCCCACGGCGGCCAGGCGGCCGGCACCGCCCTGTCCCGCGTGCTGGCCGGCGACGTCTCCCCCGCGGGCCGCCTGCCGCAGACCTGGTACGCCGACGACGCCGACCTGCCCGGCCTCCTCGACTACGACGTGATCGGCGGCCGCCAGACGTACCTCTACTTCGAGGGCACTCCGCTGTTCCCGTTCGGACACGGACTGTCGTACGCCTCGTTCTCGTACGGCGACCTGGCGGCACTGGTCGACGGCGATACGCTGCACGTCTCCTTCACGATCACGAACACCGGTGACGTCACCGCCGACGAGGTCGCCCAGCTCTACACACGCGCGGCGGACCCGACGGTCCCGCGCCCGCGCCGCGAGCTGACGGCGCACCGCAGGATCACCCTGGCCCCCGGCGCCCGATCGGAACTTACCTTCGAACTCCCGCTGTCCGTCTTCGCGTTCTGGGACGTGGCCCAGGGCCGGTGGCGCCTGGAGCCGGGTCCGTACGACATCCTGGCCGGCGCCTCCAGCGAGGACATCCGCCTCCGTACGACCGTGCTGCTCGACGGCGAGCCCGCCGCCCCGCGTGCCGTCCGCGAACGCGGCCTGGACGCGGCGCACTTCGACGAGCAGAGCGGCGTCGACATCGTGGACCGTACGAAGACCTCGGGCGACGCGGTGACGGCGGCGGAGGGCCGGACCGGTGAACTGCTCTACCGGAACTGCGACTTCGGCGGCGGTGTCACGGAGATGACCGCGACGGTGGTGGGTGCGGGCGCGGTCGAGATCTCGCTGGACGGCGGCCCGGTCCTCACCACCCTGACGGCCGACGGGGCGGACTCCGGCCCGTACGACTACTCCACGCTCGGCGCCGGGATCGCCGCCGAGGGTGTGCACGACGTCCACCTCAGGCTGCGCGGCCCGTTGCGGCTCGCGCATGTCGGCTTCTCCGGTTGAGGGTCCGGACCAGGCCGACACACAAGAAGGGGCCCGGCACCGGAAGGCATCGGTGCCGGGCCCCTTCGGGCAGCTTAGCTGAAAATGGTTCCCATTAGCTAGGGTTCCGTGCTCGGCCCTTACTTTCGGCTGTCAGCTCGGCTCGTCCTCCAGCAGCTTCGCCAGCTCGTCCGCGGCAGAGGACACCCCGGCGTCTCTCGCCTTCCCAAGTGCACGCTTCGCTCCCGCGAGGTCCCCACGTCGCTGCCGGAACTCGGCCACGGTCAACAGCAGATCCGCCTCTCCCCGAACGATGGCTGCGGTCAACAGGTCTTCCGCTGCGTCCAGCTCGCCCCGGTCGGCGCGCGCTCGTGCGAGTGCTCGGAGGAGGTCATTGGAATCACCGGCCAGTTCCTCGGCCTCTCGAGTCCGCCCGCTGGTCTCCAGGATGCGCACCAGATGATTCGCCGCGTATTGCTGCCCCTCCCGGAAAGCACGCCAATACAGTCGTTCCGCCTGCTTGAGCTTGCCTTCCCTCTCCCTCAGGTCAGCCAACTCGAACAACACGTGGCCGAGGCCAAGGTTATAAGCCCTCCAGAACAAGGCAGCGGCGGAACGGTGGTCGCCCTTGCCGCGGCGAACCATTCCCAGCCCCCGTAATGCGTTCGTCTCACCGAGCGAGACGGCGACCTCGCAGAAGTGATCAGCTCGGACGGAGTCCCCCTCCTCCTCGTAGATCCAGGCCAGTTCCCGGGGGGCATTGGTGTCGCCTGCTTCCGCCGCATGCAGGAGGACATCGATCGCCCGCTGCGTGTCCTTGTACCTGTAGGTCCAGGCAAGCCCAGTGAAGGCTTCGGTGTTGCCGGCTTCGAACGACCACGTCGTGAGGAGCAGGGCGAGCTCGTGTTGGCCACGCTCGGTCAGCCAACGGGCCTGGTACTCGACCGCCCGGGCGCCGAAGAAGCCGGATTCGAGAACCTTCCCGTAGAGTCTGGCCGCAGCCTTGGTATGCCCGCGCCAGGTCAGGACGGAGGCGAGCCCCACGGCGGCGTCGAACCTGCCGCTGGTCTGCATGGCCTTGCGATACCAGGCTTCCGCGTCGTCGAGTCGCCCCGCGCGTTCGTGCCTCCAGGCAACGACGACTTGAGCCTGGGCGTCACCGGCTTCGCCGGCCAGCTCGTAATAGGGCATGGCGCCCTCGTCCTTGCCGTGCCGTGTGATCCATTCGGCGAGCGCGAAGAGGCCCCCGCCCTCCCCTTCCGCCGCCGCTGCCAGAGCCAAGGACTCGGCGTCTGTCGTCCGCCCACGGGCCAGAGCCGCGCGGGACAAGGCAGCCTTGTCCTTCGCGGCGGCCGAAAGCCGTGCGGCCGCGGACCAGAACTCTCCGGCTGGACACACCATGCTCCGGTGACGCCGCGCATGCAGCTCGATGAAGTCTGACAACCGGAAGCGGTTCGGCTCCTGCGCGTCCGTCATGGCAAAGCCCGGAACCGGCGCCAGTGGACCGCGGACACCGCGACACGGAGCCGACAGGTACTCCACCGCCTGCCGGAACCATTGGCGAGGCGCCAGATCGCGCTGCAACGGCGTGAGATACGCCAGCGCGGCGGCCTCGAGAAAGGCACGGGGAAGATCGATACCGTGGCCGAGTCGGCGGGCGTCCATCGCGGCCTCCAACACCGCGCGGGCTGTCGGAGAGCCCGTCTCATAACGCTCAAGCTGGGCGGGACCGCCGGCCAGATACTGGATGACATGCCCGCTCTCGGCGAGGCGCGCGGCGAGCAGTATCCGGCCATCGGTCTGCCCTGACTCCGCCGTGAGGGCCGAGAGTTCGCTCTCGCTGAATGTCTCCGGCACGCGGATGCGGCTTCTGGCCAGCAGGGATTTCGTTCGCGTGCGTTCGCTCCCCGGCGCCGTGGTCATCGTTGACCAGTGCTCGTACCAGGCCGTACCGAGAACGAGCACGGGTGCGCGGTCGGGGTCACGCAGCAGCTCGGCGAGTCGATCGGCGACCCGCTCATCACGAACTGTGTCGCCGGAGAGGAGGCACCGGTTGATCTCGTTGAGCCACAGCACCGTTCGAGGCGCTACGGAGTCGAGCGAACCGAGCAGCTCGTCCTGACCGGCCGGATGCCACAGCCGCCACTCCTCCGGCAGGCGCTGGATCGCCTCGTACGCCGCGCGGGACTTTCCGGAGGACGAGTCACCCAAGAGGACCTTGATCACACTTTGCCCGCTGCGCGCCTGGTCCACAGCGGCCTCGAGTGCGTCGTCGAACGGTCGGCGGAAGTACCTGGGAAGCGCGCTGTCCCGTGTGTCGTCGCCGACGGAGATCGCCTCGTGGATCTCCAGTCCGAACGGGTCCGCGGCGGCGACAGGGATTCCCACCGCGGCGGCGCCTGCTACGGAGAAGAACGCTTCCAGGACATCGCTGTCACAGAACCGCCGAGCCACGTGGTCTCCGAAGTAGCGGGCAACGATGCGTGGTTGAGCACGCAGCAGGCGGCCCAGATGCTCGCCGTCCCAGACCTCGCCCAGGGTGAGGTCCGGGTACCGGTTCTGATAGCTGTGGGCCATGTCGCGTACCTGGGTCCGTGTCCCCTCGCACGAGATGACGACGACCAGGCGCGTGGCACCGTGGGGACGCGGCCCGCGGACGAACAGCTCCAGCGCCTTCTTCCCATCGGCGGCGGTGAACTGGGCCACCTGCTTGACCTGGAAGGCGGACCAACTGCCGTCCGGTGCACGCCCGGTGATGTCGACACCACCTTGTGCCTGCCCCGGTGTTCCATAGCGGTGACACGGCGACAGATGCTCCACCGCCTGGACGAGTTCCCACACCAGCCTCTCGAAGTCGCTCCACGGCATGTCGTGGAAAGGGAGAGAGCCGATCTTCCCGTCGATGGCCACAGGCCGCTGTGCAGGTTGAGCCACGCTGCCTCCGCTCCATAGTTGGGCTGGTGCAGAGACTAGCCAGAGCCACTGACATCGTGGACGAGAGCGTGTCCCGGTCCGGGCGGACGAGACCAGCAACGCCCCGGGGCACGACAACGGCCTCAGCCCCGCACAGCGGGCTGAGGCCATTGGTCCAGGGGCGATGGTTCAAAGGGCCAGGCCCGTCAGGACCATCACCCGCTCGTACGTGTAGTCGTCCATCGCGAACTTCACGCCCTCGCGGCCCACGCCGGACTGCTTGGCGCCGCCGTACGGCATCTGGTCGGCGCGGTAGGAGGGAACGTCACCGATGATGACACCGCCGACCTCGAGCGCGCGGTGGGCGCGGAAGGCGGCCTGCAGGTCATGGGTGAACACCCCTGCCTGGAGGCCGTACTTGGAGTCGTTGACGGCGGCGAAGGCGGCGGCCTCCCCGTCGACTTTCCGGATGGTCAGGACGGGCCCGAAGACCTCCTCGCAGGAGACCGTGGTGTCCGCCGGTACGTCGGTGAGGACGGTCGGCGCGTACGAGGCGCCGTCGCGCTTGCCGCCGGTAAGGAGGTTCGCCCCGGCCTCGACGGCCTCCTGGACCCACGCCTCGACGCGCTTGGCGGCGTCCTCGCTGACCAGCGGCCCGACGTCGGTCTTGTCGTCGCTCGGGTCGCCGGTGACCTGGGCCTCGACGGCGGCGACGACGCGGGGCAGCAGACGGTCGTAGACGGAGGCGTCGGCGATGACCCGCTGCACGGAGATGCAGGACTGGCCGCCCTGGTAGTTGGAGAAGGTGGCGATGCGGGTGGCGGCCCAGTCGAGGTCGGCGTCGGAGGCGTAGTCAGCGAGGACGACGGCCGCACCGTTGCCCCCGAGCTCCAGCGTGCAGTGCTTGCGCGGCACCGAGTCCATGATCGCGTAACCGACCTTCTCGGAACCGGTGAAGGAGATGACCGGCAGGCGCGGGTCCTGTACCAGCGCGGGCATCCGGTCGTTGGGCACGGGGAGGATGCTCCAGGACCCGGCGGGGAGCTCGGTTTCGGCGAGGAGCTCGCCGATGACAAGGCCGGAGAGCGGGGTGGCGGGTGCCGGCTTGAGGATGATCGGCGCGCCTGCCGCTATAGCCGGGGCGATCTTGTGGGCGCACAGGTTGAGCGGGAAGTTGAAGGGCGCGATGCCGAGGACGACGCCCTTCGGGAAGCGGCGGGTGAGGGCGAGACGGCCCTGACCGCCGGGGTCGGTGTCGAGGCGCTGGGCCTCGCCGCCGTTGAAGCGGCGGGCCTCCTCGGCAGCGAACCGGAACACGGAGACCGCGCGGCCGACTTCCCCTCGGGCCCACTTGATCGGCTTGCCGTTCTCGGCGGAGATGAGCCGGGCGATCCCCTCGGTGCGCTCGACGAGCCGCTTGCTGACGTGGTCGAGGGCGGCGGCACGTATGTGAGCGGGCGTGGCGGCGAAGTCCTCGCGGACGGCGTACGCGGTGGCGATGGCCTCTTCGATCTGGGCGTCCCTGGGGACATTGACCTTGGCGACCAGTCGGCCGTCCCACGGGGAGGTGACGTCGAGGGTGTCCTCGCCGGTGGCCTGGCGGCCGGCGAGCCAGAAGGCGTGGGTGGAAGTCATCGTGGAGTTCCGGCCCTTCCGTGGTGGGGGTGTGCGTGCGTGGTGTGGTGTCGGGTCCACGGTAGGGGGCGGGGGGTGGGGGGTCGTTTGTCCGGGGTGTAGTGGTGGGGGTGGGGGGTGCGCCGGAATGGCGGGGTGGGTGGGGGCGCGGCTCAGGGTTTTCGCCCCCGGCCCTTCCCCAGGGCTCCGCCCCTTCGACCCCGCCAGGTGGCTCCGCCCTCTGGACCCCGGCGGGGCTCCGCCCCGTTCATTTTTGACGCTGCCAAGCTACGCGCGCGCATCGCAGGCAAGAAGAGTCACGATTGAGCGTCGCGCGGCAGTCGAGTCGATCAGGGCCGAGACTTTCGAGCGGCAGCGGTATCTACTTTTGACGCGTGATCGCTGACAAACCGGCCATGCACTAGCCCCCTCTCGTCTCCGCATTGCGGGGGGGGAAGAGCCTTTTCTGCCGTTGCAGTGCCCGCTAGGAGCGTGGGTCAGTAAACAACTCCGGGAATGCCGCGCCTCGTGGTGAAGTGCGGCTGTCGAGCGCTGCTCTTGAAAAGGCGTGGCTGCCGGGCAGCCGTGATGCGAAAATCAGTCCGCAACTTGATCCACATCCGCGTCCCGGAGGTCCGCATGGACGTCGCCTCGCTGCTGCCGTTGACCACGGCCCGGTTGTCACTGCGTCTGTTCACTCCCGGCGACGCCGACGACCTGTACGCCTACCAGAGCCTGCCGAGCGTGGCGCGCTACTTGTACCGGCCGGCGCACACGCGTGAGCGCAGCGAGCAGGTTGCCGCCGAGCGCGCGGCGCAGACGGCCTGGCGCGCCGACGGGGACAAGCTGGCGCTCGCTGTCTGCCGACGCGATGAGCCCGGCGTCCTTGGCGAGGTGAGCCTCACCCTGGCCGATGCCCGCGCCGCCCAGGCCGAGATCGGCTGGACTCTCGACCCACGTCACCAGGGGCACGGCTATGCAACTGAGGCGGCCGTGGCGCTGGCCGGGTTTGCCTTCGACAGGCTGGGCGTGCACCGGCTCTACGCACGGCTGGATGTGGAGAACACCGGGTCTGTGCGGGTCTGTGAGCGCCTCGGGATGCGCCGGGAGGCGCACCTGGTCGAGAACGACCTCGACGGGGATCGCTGGGGGAGCGAGTACATCTACGCGGCGCTGTCCGCGGATCTTGGCAGTCGCTCAGGCGATTGAGCCCGACGCCGCCTCTTGTTCGTGATCTTCCATACGGAGAATCCTGGTATGTCTGGTGGGGATGGCCTGTTCGAGGTGGATCCGGCGGCGGTGGTGAAGCCGGAGACCGCGCCGACGGTGGCGGTGAAGAAGACCTTCCGGGCGTTCGTCCCCGATCAGATGCTGATGCTGCCGCCGTCACTGGATGAGTGGCTGCCCGAGGGGCATCTGGCCCGATTCGTAGCCGAACTGGTCGACGAGGCGCTCGACCTGGGCCCGATCCTGGCGTCCTACACCGAGAAGCGCGGGTTCCCGCCGTATGACCCGCGGTTGATGGTCCGGCTACTGATCTACGGGTACACCACCGGAGTGCGCTCGTCGCGGGCGATCGAGCGCAAGTGCATCGATGATGTGGCCTTCCGCTATCTGGCCGCGGGGGCGGGGCCGGACTACCGGTCGATATCCCGGTTCAGGGCCCGGCACCTGGACGCCCTGGCCGGGATCTTCCCCCAGTCGCTGCGCCTGGCGCAGCGACTGGGCATGGTCAAGATGGGCCGGGTCGCACTCGACGGCACGAAACTGCAGGCCAACGCCTCCAAGCACAAGGCGATGAGCTACAACCGGCTGGTGGAGAGGGAAGAACGCCTCGAAGCCGAGATCGCCAGCCTCGAGGCGGCGGCCGCCGGCCTGCTGGCCGATGCCGAGGCTCTTGATGCCGCCGAGGACGAGCGGTTCGGGCCCGACGACAAGGACACAGACCTGCCCGCCGAACTCGACCGCAGGGAAAAGCGCTTGGCCAGGTTGCAGACCGCCCGCGCGCAGATCGAGGCCGAGGCCGCCGAGAAGGCCCGCAAGCACGCCGAGGACAAGGAGCGGCGACGCCAAAAGCGTGCCGGGACCGACGAACCCGAGGCGGTGGCCGAAGTCGGCGACCTGGCGGCCGAAACCGCGCGGCCGAAGGACAAGGCGCAGGCCAACTTCACCGACCCCGAATCGCGCATCATGAAGAACGGGGCCGGCGCGTTCATCCAGGCATACAACGCCCAGGCCGTGGTGGACGACGCGCACCAGATCATCACCGCCGCCGACGTCACGACCAACCCCGCCGACGCACTCAACTACACCGGCATGCTCGACCAATCCGCCGCGAACACCGGAATCCACGCACGTCAGGCGCTCCTCGACGCGGGCTACTGCTCCGAGGCGAACCTTCAGGCCGCAGCCGAGCGCAAGGAAGAACACGGCACCGACACCTTCATGGCCACCGGCCGCCTGTCCCACGACGAACGCGTCAGCCCCGCCCCGCGCGGACGCATCCCGGCCGACGCCACGGCGCGCGAGTGCATGGCCCGCAAACTGCACACCAAACCCGGACGCGCCGCCTACGCCCAACGCAAAGCCATCGTCGAACCCGTCTTCGGGCAGATCATGACCTGCCAAGACGGCCGCAGACTCCTGCTACGCGGCGAAGCAGGCGCCCGCGCCGAATGGCGGCTACTCGCAGCATGCCACAACCTGCGAAAGATCTTCGGGCAGGTCGGAACCCCCGGCCTGGCCGCCGCCCGAGCCTGAGCGCCCAGGCGGCAGCATCACCCTCCACAGCAACCACGCCCCGCACCCGCCCCGACACCGCCGACAACCCCAGACCGCCAGAGATCCGACCACCAACCCTCGAAGGCTTGCTCGTTACCGACCCACGCTCCTAGGCGCAGGCGGCTAAGACGTTGCAGTCATGCGGTCTACCTGTACGCCACGAGTCCACAGTTCTTCGGCATGCTCTGCGAACCGGTCGAACATCCCGCCGCTATCGCGCTTTCGCAGGTGCAGGAGTGGCGAATCATGGCCCACCAGGCGAGCGAGGTGCGGGGTGACCAACGCTTCGTTGTCGAATCGGAAGACGGACAGGGACACGTGGTTCACTGCATCATCCGGTGCAGAGAAACGCGTCTCCAATCCCTCATGCGTGCCTAGCTTGCCGAGGTGTTCAAGGGTGATGCGGATGCGAGTGGACACCGAAAGCGCCACATCTTCGATCGTTTCCCGATTATGGGTTACCTCTCCGTTAGGGTCTCCAAGGAGGAAACGCACCCGGCACCCGCTTTCGAGTTTCTTTCGCAGGGTCTCAACGAACGCAGGCTGGTCGAGCCACAGAAAGTAGTTCGTGTATCCAGCAAAGAAAAGTTCGTCCGTGGCATTCCCGAACAATTCGCCCCACACCATGGAAGGGCAGGCCGACCGGTATGGATAGGAGCGGATAATCTCCCGGTCGCCGCCGGTCTTGATTCGGTCCTTCACCGCTTTCGGCCAGATCATTTCTTCGTCAACTCCCAACGCCTTACAGGCGTCTTCCCGGTTTCTGGCATGCGGGATTAGCTCAGCGTCCGCAACCCATCGTTCAACGGTCTTGCCGGAAACGCCCACACGGGCCGCCAGTTTCCGAGGTGAGAAACCGGCAGTCTCCATAGCTGATCTTAGCGCCGTGTTCAAGGCTTCCCCCAGGACGTTTGGGCGTTCTTCCACGCTACCGCCGCGACGTCCCAACTGTCCCTGGACCTGGGCGATTTCGTCCCTCGCGGGCCTTCAGCATGGCCAGACAGCACGGACCCCCGCACCGCTGGAACGGCCGGGGGCATGGACCACCTGAAGAGAGCAGGCAGCCACCCATGGATGTATCACGAACAACCCTCGATCGAGTGAGGCGGGCGTTCAGGCGCTGCACCCCCGGCAACCGGCGCCGACCGGCTACGCCCCAGGAAGCTCCCCAGGCGCTCCGTAACCGGCCGTCGCCGGACGTCTGGGGCGCACGTCTGGTCACCGCGCGCAGGACCCGCAGGGAGCGATACGCCCCGCCCGTTGAGGCGTCCGAGGCGCAGGGACGCGCCGAGTGGTTCCCGCCTCGCGACTGGGAGGCGGAGGAAGCCTGGGAGCGTACAGGCGCCCTTGTCCGGCCTTTCCTGCTCGCCCATGAGACAGAGGAGCGGGGCGACAGCCCAGGCGCCCAGGCGCGCCCCTGCGCGGGCCCTTGGAGCGATGCGCGGTGATGACGATTGAGGTCTACCGGATCAACCCGGTTACCGGCGTCCGCACTCAGGTGCGCGCGAAGCGCACGGTGAAACCGGCAGAGGTGCCGGAGGTGCGCCAGACATACCCGGCTTGCTCCTGCCCGCGCTGCGTCGATGCCGCTATCCGGCTGCGCGCGCAACTGACGGAAGCAAACCGACGGAGCAGGGGGGAACTGTGACGCGTTCGATCATCAAGGCTGCGGAGTGGACGCTAGGGCCGGAGACCGGCGAGGGCGCCCCGCAGGCCATCTATTCCGCCGGGTGCATGGAGTGCGGCGAGGAATCCCTGGCGTCGGACAACGACCGTGCCCCTGTGGAGATTTGGGCCTTGAAGCACACCGGACGCAATCCCAGCCACAGGCAGTACAACGCCATGATCGAGACCTATTGGCGCGTCACACCTGCGGAGGGCAACCCCTACCGGGAGAGCGACGCCCACGGGGCGCAGCCGCACCCCCAGCACCAAGCAAACGGCTCGAAAGGCAGTGCCCATGATCGATGAAAACGGCATCCCGCACGGCATGCCCGGACACGGCCGCTGCGTCGTAGCCGACCCTGCCGCCTGGAAACCTGGCCAGCCGCTCTGCAATCCGCAGCACCTGCGCCCGCTCCCGCCGCGCGAGGCGTCGGCTCCTCCCCGTTCTACAAGCGTTCGGTAGCTGCCAGACCCTGTAACGCGGGTGGCGTCCCGCCGCGTGGTGTAGCGATACGGACTGCCGGACTCCAGGCGGGCTGCACGAGGCCCTCACCCCGGGTCACGACGCGATCTGCGCGGGGCCCGGACGCTCACCCAGTGATTGGCAGATCTGTTCCACCGGCACGGCCACCTCACCTGGGGTTTTCCTTCGCGGAGGTGGAACAGATCTGCCAATTCCCCCTTGATCCCGGTCGTCGGCCTCGTGTCGACCAACCGGATTCGCCAGTGCAGGTCGCTACATCACCCGACGGCGCCGGACGGGCTGGACGCGGCTGAGCAACGCTCGTCACTGCGCGCCGGACACGCTGAGATGTTGCTGACCATTCATCCAAGCGCGGGTGGTGGATGGGCATAGGCCCCGGGTGTCCGGGGGCGGAGCCCCGGCAGGCGCCCGCACCCACCCCGGGTACCTACTCCGCCGACGTCGCCTTCAACGCCAGCCACAACTCCATCCGCACATCCGGATCGTCCAGCGACCGCCCCAGGATCTCCTCCACCCGCCGCATCCGGTACCGCAGCGTGTGCCGGTGAACCCCGAGGTCCGCCGCCGCCGCGTCCCACTGCCCGTGCCGCGACAGCCACGCCCGCAGCGAGGCCACCAGATCCCCCCGCCCGGTCGCGTCGTGCTCGTGCAGTGCCCGCAGCAACCCGTCCGCGAACGCCTTCACCGCGTCGTCGGCGAGCAACGGCAGCACCGACCCCGCCGCCATCTGCTCGTGCTCGACGCACACCCGGCCCCGCCGCCGCGCCACCGACAACGCCTGCTCGGCCTGCTTGTACGCGGAGGCGGCCGCGATCGGGCCGGCCGGTGCCGACAGCCCCACGACCAGTTCGTCCTCGTCGCCGGGCGCCGTCTGATCCCGTATGCCGGCCCGCGCCGCCTCCACCGCCGCCGCGTACTCCCCGCACGCGGCCACCGCGGCACCCCCGTCCGCGGCCAGCACCACCAACCGCTCCCCCTCGCCCTCCCCTTCGGGCACGACCAGCACGGCCTCCCCGGACCGCGCCGCCGCCGACTCCACGACCTCGACGAGCGCGCCCAGCGGATCACCGCCCGTGTCGGCGGCGGCGAGCGCGGCGGCCGTCGGCTTGGTCAGCGGCCCGTGTGCGCGGCCGTCGGCCCGCACGCGGGCGGCCGACGTGGAGGAGGCCGACTCGGCGACGATCATCCGGAACGGGGCGTCCAACAGCTCCCCGTACAGGTCCCCTGCCACCGTCCGCGCATGGTCCGGCTCGCCCGCGAGCAGCATGCGCAGGACCGCCGCCCCGATCCGCTGTTCGGCCGCCTGCAGGGACCGTGAGCGTTCCGTGGTGAGCGTCAGCAGCGCGATGGCCGAGTGGACGGCGTACCGCTCGGCCGTACCGAGAGCCGCGGCCGTCCCCACGGCGAGCGCCGCCCGCGATCGGCGCCCCGTCCCCAGCGAGTGCAGCTCGACGCGGTCCTCGTGGTCCGGCCCGCCCACCACCGACGACGCGGGCGCGGGCCGCTCCCGCAGCCGTTCCACATCCGCCGTCAGCCGGGCGGCCCGCCGCCCCGCCCACTCCGGTGCGGTCGCGACGACGGCGCCGGACGCGTCGTACAGCGCCGCCCATCCGTCCACCTGCGACGCGAGTTCGGCGAGCAGCCCCTCCGGTCCCTCCGTCAGCGCCTGCTTGGTCAGTTCGCGCTGAGCGGCGAAGCCCGCCGTCACCGCCCGGTACTGGTCGGCCGCGATCGCCGCCGACACGGCCTTGCTGATGGCGAGGAAGGGCGTGCGGCGCGGCACCTCCAGCAGCGGCAGCCCCTCCTGCTCGGCGGCCTCGACGAGCGCCGCGGGGATCTCGTCGTAGTTGACCCCGACGCCGAAGCCGAGCCCGACGACCCCTGCCCCGACCAGGCGCTTCACATAGCGGGCCATCGTTTCCGGGTCCTCCGCGTCCAGCTGGAGCGCGGTGATCAGGAGCAGCTCCCCGCCCTCCATGTAGGGGACGGGATCGGCGAGCTCACTGACGTGCGCCCAGCGGACGGGCACGTCCAGTCGGTCCTCGCCCGCGCGTACGGTCAGCTTGAGCGCGGAGTGGTGGACGAGCGAGGTGAGCGTCGGGGGCATGAGGCCTTCAGATATGTGTGACCATCGTGATCTTTGTGAGCTTTTGGCCGTCGCGTATGAACGACCTATGGTGATTCTGCCTCACCGTACGGTCCCGGTGCGCCCCAAGCCCCATGCCCTGCTCAATGACCCCTGCTCAGTGACGCAGATCCACCAGCAGCGGCGGCGCGTGCTCCCCCTTCACATTCGTCAGCGACAGCACCGCGTGGCCGGGCGGCACCCCGTGCGCCAGCTCGGAGGGCGACCACCGCTCCCGCTCGACCTGCCGTACGGTCACGGCCCGCGCGGTCGGCGCCTTCCCGGTGATCACCCGCCGCACCGCGTGCAGCGCCTTGCCGGCCGGGGTCTCCGCGATGATCTGCCGGTCGGTGACGTCCCGCGCCTCGATCCACTCCTTGCCCCACACCTCGGCGAAGTCCTGCCCGTCCCACGGTGTGAGCCCGGACAGCGCCATCCGGCACCCGATGGCGCCGAGCAGCGGCCCGCGCAGCGGCCTCGGTACGTCGTCCAGGGTGCGCAGGGTCAGCACCACTCCCGCGTTGCCCGACCGCAGCCGCTGGATGCCCCGGACGGCCTCCGGGGTCACCACGCCCGTGGCGTCGTCGAGCACCAGGCAGGCGAACAGCGACCGGTCCTCCCGTACCGCGACGCTCGCCGTGAACTGGGCGAGCATCAGCCGCGCCAGCATCCGCGAGGCGTCGGCGTGCCCGCGCTGGGGCAGGTCGACGCGCACCCGCACGGGGTGGTCCAGCGCCTTCAGGGAGAAGGGACGTGACTGTCCGGAGGTGTCGAAGAAGCCCGCGAAGGCCGGCCGGTCGAGCAGCGCCACACGGTCCGCGAGCACCCCGCTCACGTCTCCCGGGTGCCCCAGCTGCCGTTCCCGCGCGTCCAGTTCGCGCAGCAGCGACTCCTGTCCGGAGTCGTCCAGCCCCTTGCGCAGCGCGGCCAGCGGTCCGGGCGAGCCGTCGAGCAGCTGCCGTAGCTCCGGTACGGAGGGGAAGCGGCCGTGGACCGCCCGGAACGGCCCGAGGAGCTGGGCGAGGACGGTGGTGGACCGGCGGGTGTCCCCGCCCTGGTGGGGTTCGGCGAGGTCCCCGACGAGGGCTTCGGCGAGCACGCCCGCCGCCTCGTCCGGGTCCGTCGTACCGCCGTACAGGTCGAGGTCGTAGACGGACTCCGGATTGCCGATCCGTACGACGACGTCGTAGGCGTCGGCCGGGCCGAGCCCCGCGCCCGCCGCGCCGACCACGACGACGGCGGCCCGCCCGGCGAGCGCGTGCAGGCACAGCGACTCGGCGAGCGGCTGGACGATGGTGGCGGTCTTGCCGGAGCCGGCCGGTCCGACGGCGAGGAGCGAGGTGCCGAGCAGATCGGGGCCGAGGCCGAGGCCGGTGCCGCGGTAGGCGTACGGGTTGCGGGCGTCGTCGGCCGTGGTGCCGAGGCGGACCTGGCCGGTGACCAGGTCGTGGGGGGCGAGACGGGTGGGCAGGTCGCGCTCGCCGGAGGGGTGCAGGCAGGCGGCGGCGCCGTCGCTGAGCACCGCACTTGTGAAGGTGGCGAGGCTGTGCCGGCCGCTGCGCACACCCTGCCAGGCGCGGGCGATCCGGGCGTGGTCGACGTCTCGCATCAGCCCGGCGCGGGCCTCGGCGGCGAGCCGCTCGGCGGCGTCGACGGCCCCGGCGGCGCGCAGCTGGGGCCACTCGGCGGGGTCCTGCTCGGGGGCGGGCGGCCGCTCGGCTGCCGGTACGGCGCGGCGCCAGGCGGACGGGCCGTAGCGCCGCCAGACCTCGCCCCAGCGGCCGAGGCGGCCGACGGCGAGCATGATCGCGAGGGCGATCAGGGTGTAGTACGTGTACCAGAGGATGGCATTGCCGACGCGGTCGTTGCTGTGCCGCCAGGAGTCCGGGGTGAACAGCTCAAGGGGCAGCACCCACCAGCCGCCGAGGTAGCCGTTCCACAGCAGCGACCAGATCAGCCAGCCCACGAGGAAGGCGATCACCGCCCCGCTGAGCAGCTGCCGTGTCGGGATCTGCTCGGGCTCCTCCGCCGGCCGCGGCTTGTGCCCGAACCGCCACACGCCGGGCGCCGCCTCCGGCCGCGGCGCCCGCAGCCAGGCGAGGAACGCCGACCCGTCCGGCCTCGGCGGCACACCCGGTGCCGCGGGTGGCCGCGGCGGCATCGCCGGAACCTCCGGCGGTCCCGCCGGACGTGGCACAGGGTTCGCATGCGTACCCCGCGCGTCCTGCGTCCCGTCGCTGTCCATCGCCTCTGCTCCCTGACCAGCCGTTCCGTCCACCATCAGCGAGTCAATCTAACGCCCTCGCCAAGGGAGTTCACCGCTTACGCGGCCGGGCTCGCACGGACTCTCCCTGTCCAAGACGGACAAGCCGTGCTGCCGAGAACGCCCACATGGAGCATGCCCACCCCCCGGCCCCCGTCCTAGCCTGCGAGAAAAGAAGGCAAGTGTCAGCAAAACCCAAGTGTCAGCAAAACCCAGGAGCCCCTCATGACCGCACTTCCGCAGGAGCGCCGCGTCGTCACCGCCATCCCCGGCCCGAAGTCGCTTCAGCTGCAGGCCCGCCGCGCCGCCGCGGTCGCGCAGGGTGTGGGCTCCGTACTGCCTGTGTTCACCGCGCGGGCGGGCGGCGGGATCATCGAGGACGTCGACGGCAACCGCCTGATCGACTTCGGCTCCGGCATCGCGGTCACGTCCGTCGGCGCCTCCGCCGAGGCCGTCGTACGCCGGGCCTCCGCGCAGCTCGCCGACTTCACCCACACCTGCTTCATGGTCACGCCGTACGAGGGGTACGTCGAGGTCGCCGAGGCCCTCGCCGAGCTGACGCCGGGTGATCACCCCAAGAAGTCCGCCCTGTTCAACAGCGGTGCCGAGGCCGTCGAGAACGCCGTCAAGATCGCCCGCTCGTACACCAAGCGCCAGGCGGTCGTCGTCTTCGACCACGGCTACCACGGCCGCACGAACCTCACCATGGCGCTGACCGCGAAGAACATGCCGTACAAGCACGGCTTCGGCCCCTTCGCCCCCGAGGTCTACCGCGTCCCGGTGGCCTACGGCTACCGCTGGCCGACCGGCCCGGAGAACGCCGGCCCGGAGGCCGCCGCGCAGGCCATCGACCAGATCACCAAGCAGGTCGGCCCGGAGAACGTCGCCGCGATCATCATCGAGCCGGTGCTCGGCGAGGGCGGCTTCATCGAGCCGGCCAAGGGCTTCCTGCCCGCCCTCAGCCGGTTCGCCTCGGACCACGGCATCGTCTTCGTCGCCGACGAGATCCAGTCCGGCTTCTGCCGCACGGGCCAGTGGTTCGCCTGCGAGGACGAGGGCATCGTCCCCGACCTGATCACCACGGCGAAGGGCATCGCGGGCGGCCTGCCGCTCGCCGCCGTCACCGGCCGCGCCGAGATCATGGACGCCGCGCACGCGGGCGGCCTGGGCGGCACCTACGGCGGCAACCCGGTCGCGTGCGCGGGCGCGCTCGGCGCGATCGAGACGATGAAGGAGCTCGACCTCAACGCCAGGGCCCAGCACATCGAGACGGTCATGAAGGCCCGACTGGGGGCCATGGCGGAGAAGTTCGACCTCATCGGCGACATCCGCGGCCGGGGCGCGATGATCGCCATCGAGCTGGTCAAGGACCGCGCCACCAAGGAGCCGAACCCGGAGGCCACCGCCGCCCTCGCCAAGGCCTGCCACCAGGAGGGGCTGCTGGTCCTGACCTGTGGCACCTACGGCAACGTGCTGCGCTTCCTGCCCCCGCTGGTCATCGGGGAGGATCTGCTGAACGAGGGCCTCGACCTCATCGAGCAGGCGTTCGCGCGCATCTGACCGACGGACCGCACACTTGATTCCGCCAGCGGTAGACCGTGTGAAGAAGGTGTGCGAGGTGGATGGCAGGACGCGATTCCGCCTGTCTTCCGCCCGACCCCTGTCGTAGGTTCTACCCAGATGAGAGATACACCCCGCCCACAGGGGACTGTGGGCGACATCAGGCCGGGGCCTCCCCAGCTTCGACCTGGTCGTGCCATCGCGCACACAACCGGAGCCTCCGGCTCTGGATCTCCTCACCGATCGGACAGTCGCCCGCCCCAAACCCCCCGGGGCGCGCGACCATCCGATCTGATCGGCCGTCCCGGAACCACCCCCCCTGTTCCGGGGCGGCCGGCCTCCTTCCTCTTTCTCGGCGTTCTCGGCCTTCCGGCCCTCCTCTTCGCGCTGATCACCTGGCAGGTCGTCATCGACGGCCCGCTGCTGCGCACGGACGAGCGCGTCAGCCGCGCCCTGATCCACCCCGACCGCTTCTCGGAACTCCTCGCCGACCTGGGCAATGTCCAGGTCGCGGTCCCGGTCCTGGCCGTCGCCCTCACCTGCACGGCCTGGCGCTCCCGCCGTACGGGTACGGACCGCTGGTGGCTCCCGCCCACCGCGGCTGCCCTCCTCATAGCCCTGGTCCCGGCGCTGATCGTCCCCCTCAAGGAACTCATCGACCGACCGGGCACGTCGGCCGTGCCGCCGGGCACCGGCTACTACCCCTCCGGCCACACCGCGACGGCCGCGATCGCCTACGGTGCCGCGACCCTGCTGCTCCTGCCCTGGCTGCGCTCCGCCACAGCCCGCCGCGCATGCGTCGGCATCTGCGCCGCCCTCGTCCTCGGCGCCTCCTTCGGCCTGGTCCGCCGCGGCTACCACTGGCCACTGGATGTCGTGGCCAGTTGGTGTCTGTGTGGGGTGCTGCTGACCTGCCTGTGGCTGTTCCTAGGCCGGCGGGCGGGTTCCCGGGGCTACCAGGGGGCAGCGGGTCCGTCGTCGGCCAGGCCGTAGCGGCGTACGCGGTCGGCTGCCGTGGAGTTGCCGGCACGGGCGTAGTGGTCGGCGAGCTCCTTGGGAGCGGAGTCCACGCCCGCGTCGACGGCCTCCCGGAGAAGGCGTTCGGCCTGCTTCCGGTCCTGGTGGTGCAGCTGGGCCAGGTCGAGGAGGACGCCGCGGTCACCTAGGGAGTGAGCGCGTTCGTACAGGGCTACGGCTTGGGCCTCATGCCCTTGCTGCCGGCACAGGCGTCCCGCGCGGGCCAGTTCGGCAGGGCGGTGCGCGGCCTCCAGGGTCCGGGTGAACTTCTCGGTGGCGCCCGTCGCCGCGTAAGCGGCCAGCGCGTAGTCGAGGTTGCGCGGCGTGGCGCCCGGGCGCCGGACCTCCTGGGCCTCGACGACTCGGACCACGGCGGCGGTGTCGCCGGCCTCCCACAGCTGGCGGAGTGTCGCCCCGATGGCCTCGTCATGGCCCATGCGCTGCAGGGCGAGGGCAAGGCCGAGCGCTTCTTCGGCACGACCGTTGCGACGCCACTTGCGGGCGAGGAAGAACCCAGCGCTGTCCTCACCGTGTTCAGCGACCCGCAGAGCCAGGGCTTCGGCCGCGGCTCGGTCCCCGGAGCCGTCGACATGGTCGGGCAGTCTGCGAAGACTCCTCGCCTGCCCCTCTGCCAGGGCTTCGGCGACGACCCGGTCCCGGCGCACGGGGTCTCCGGTGTCGTGCCACATGCTCGCCAGGTCGAACCACGCCCCGTTGTCACCCAGCCCCAGGGCACGCCGGAACGCCGTCTCCGCCTCGACCGTATTGCCGTGCTCCTCGTGGAAAGTGCCCAGCCAGCTCCACGCCTGCGCGTCATCGGTCAGCGCGGCTCGCTGAAGGGCGTCGTCCCGCGCGTCCAAGTCGCCGGTGGTCTCGGCGAGGTAGGCCGCCACGACCCAGCCTTCGTGCCGCCCCGCGGCAATCGCCCGGTCCACCGCCGCAGCGGCGGCCTGGTAGTCCTCGGCCTCGGCGAACTCCATGGCCGCGGCCAGCAACCACCACTCCCACTCGGGGCAGGAGCCGAGGGCGAGCAGCGCTCGGGCCGAGCCACGGAGATCGCCTGCCTCCTCCCGCTGGACCGACAGGCGCTTGAGGGCTTTTCCGTAGCCGCGCTCAGCCGACTGTTGACCCGCTTCCTCCGCCCGGGCCGTGTCGCCGAGTTCCTCGTAGTAGTTCATCAGTGTCTCGTAGAGCCCCGGCGCACGCGTGGGCCGTGCCTCCTCCAGCAGGTCGATGGCATCCTGGAGCCGTCCTTGTTCATACAGCCGACTCGCCTCCTCCACGAGCAGACCACCGTCGCCCTTGGCCGCCAACTGGCGGGCGACCGGCAGAACACGATCCGCGTGGCCCTCCTCTCGCAGGGCATAGGCCACGTGATCCAAGCGCCCCGTGTCGACGTTCTGCCCGGCCAGGATCGCTTCGTCGACCTTTCCGGCCTCCAGCAGCGATGCGCTGTACCTCGCCCAGGCGTTCTCGCCTCCGACCTGTTCGGCCGCCCGCCGCCGCCAGTCGAGCGCCGCCGCGCCTTCTCCGGCATCCTGCAGCAGGCGTGCGAGACGCAGCGCCGGTCTGTCGTCGCCCTGCGCCAGGGCCTGTTGCGCCGCGGCTTCCGCCTCGGACACGTGCCCGGCGGCGAAGTGGACGTCGACGAGCAGTCCACGTCCCTGTAGGGAGGGGTCGAGGTCCATCGACCGCTGGGCCAGATCGGCGCTGATCCGGTAGCGGGCGCGGAACTGTGCCGCCCTCGCCAGTGCCAGCAGGTCCGCCGGTGCGGTGACGTGCCGTACGGCCGCCTCCCACCAGGCGTCGGGCGGGCAGCCCAGGGCGCGCCGTGCGGAGATCTTCTGGCGGAGGTAGTCCGCCAGCCGGTAGGTATGGGGTTCGTCGGTTTCCGCGCTGAGGGTGGTCAACGGCCCCGGGACGCCGCGGCACGGTGCACCGGCGTCGGCGAGCGCGCGCTCGAACCACTCCTCGCGCCAGCCCTGGTCCCGGGTCCGCTTGTGGGACTCCGGTACGAGGGGCCACGCCGCCGCCTTGAGGAAGGCCTCACTGACGTCCTCGGTGCAGCCGAGACGGGCGGCGTCGACGGCGACGTCGATCAGCGCGCGGGTCTCGAGAACGGCTCCCTCGTAGCGGTTGAGGAGTTCCCGGCCGCCGGCCAGGTACTGGGTGACTTCGTCCCTGCTGGCCGTGAGGGCCTCCGCGAGCCTCGGATCGCTCTGCGCGACTCGCTCCAGTTCCGCTTTGGAGGCTCCCTGGAAGCCGACGTCCGCGATGACGATCTGCCGGTCCTTGAGGAGCTGCGCGGCCGGGCTGTCGGCGTCCCTGGTCAGCGTCTGATGATGTTCGGGCCACAGAGTGCTCATGATCGCCACGGGCCCGCGGGCGGGGTCGTCGAGCAGTGCCTGGAGCGCACGTGCCGCGGGATCGTCCCGGCTCGTCGTGAGGTAGCGCTGCGTCTCGTTGAGCCACAGCACGGTTCGTTGCATGCGGGGCACCGAGGAGAGAACCTCGACGAGGTCTTCGGCGCTCGGGGGGCGCCACAGCCGCCACTCCGGATCGAGCGAGAGCAGTGCTTCGAAACAGGCACGGGTCTTGCCGGTCGAGGAGCCTCCCACCAGGACCACCAGGCGGCTCCTGCCCTCGCACGCCGTACGGAGGGCGTCGCGCAGGAACTCGTCGTGCTCCCTGGTGACGTACGGGGGTTGCGGCGGCAGGCCGGCGCCCGGTGCGGAGGTCTCGATGACCGGGTGTACGTCCAGTGCCAGGGCGTCGTCGCGGTAGTGCTCGACCGGGACCGAAGGTATGGCCGCGGGGGCATCGGGCGGGTCGCTGTCGGCGGTCGCCAGGATCAGCCGCTTCAGCGTGCTGTACGTACTGGGAAGCCGAGCGATGGTGAAGTGGTCGCCGGGCAGCGCCGAGGCGCCGCGAAAGACGCTCTGCGCCGAGACCTGCGTGACGACGCCGTCCTTCATGCCGGCGTAGACGTCGAACGGAATGGGACACGTGCGGTCGGTCACCGCGGAGGCATACACGATGTCGGGGAGGACGATCTGCTGTGTCTCCTTGACCTCTTCGCTCAGGGTCCTGAGCTGGCGTTCTTGTGGATGCCATCGACCGAGGAAGGTCCGCCGCAGCGGCATGAAAATCTGCGAGCCCTCGTTCGGGCAGGCCAGCAGGACGACGCGTCCGATGCGTGCCAGATCGCGCCCACGGCCTTCGGCGAGCATGCGTGCCAGGTAACGCTGCACGATCAGGCCCCCTTGGCTGTGGGCGACGATCATCAGCCGGGGGAAGGCCTCGCCTTCGGTGTCGATGTGCGTCTTCAGGCCGTCCGCGACCAGGCCGAGCGTGGGGATCTTTCGCAGTGGATGGAAGTTCCACAGGGTCGTCGGGTACGCGAAGGGCAGCGTCTGTACAAAGTCCAGGTCCTCGTCCTCGGAGATGAAGTGTCCGAGCCCGTCCCACATGGCAGCTCCGGACCGGAACCCATGGACCAGCACCACACCCAGACGACGCTCGCTCACGGCAGCCTCCTAGAAGTCAACAGCGCACTGTAACTCCCCAAGCACGAGACAGGGCCGGCCAGTTCCTGGTCGCCCTCCTCCCTCGCCGGACCCGCCGCCGCCTCGTGCATCGCCAGTTCGAGGAGCGCCGGGTCGGTGAGGGTGCCGGAGCCGTCCGGGGGAACCAGCCAGCGGACGCAGCCGGTGGAGCGTCCCGGGTACGGCACCACGATCCAGGTGCCGGGACCGGCCGTACGGATGCCCGTGCCGAGCCAGCGGGACGCGGTGCCAGGCGGTACCAAGAAGCCCATCCGGGCGTCGCCGAAGTCGACGAGCACCGGGCCCGGTCGGTCGAGGATGCGGGTGAGGACGTCGAGGGTGGGATAGCCGAGCCCGCCCGGCAGAATCAGTACGTCCCAGGCCTTGCCCGCGGGCAGCAGCGCGACCCCGAGCGGGTTGCGCTCCCATTCCCAGCGGCAGGCCTCGGGGTCCGGCGCGACGGATGCCAGCCACTCCACCGCCGTCTTCGCCCCTGTCATGAGAAGACCTCCCTTTCCTTCGTCGACGCTGGTCGCCTCAACGGGGAGAGGGAGGTTCCCTGGCAGCATTACGCGGGTTTTGGCGGCGTTTTGGAGTGAACCAGGTCACACTCGACTGTTCTGCCGACTGCTCGACCGACTGCTGGACCGAGTGCTCGACCGACTGTTCAGCCTGTTCAGCTGTCGAAGCCCAGCCCCAGCCGGTCCATCGTCCGCAGCCACAGATTCCGCCGGCCGCCGTGCGCGTCCGCGCGGGCCAGCGACCACTTGGTGAGGGCGATGCCGGTCCAGGCGAAGGGCTCCGGCGGGAAGGGCAGCGGCTTCTTGCGGACCATCTCGAGCGAGGTCCGCTCCGTGGTCTGACCCGCCAGCAGGTCCAGCATCACCTCGGCGCCGAACCGGGTCGCGCCGACGCCCAGGCCGGTGTAGCCCGCCGCGTACGTCACCTTGCCGTGATGGGCCGTGCCGAAGAACGCCGAGAAGCGCGAGCAGGTGTCGATCGCCCCGCCCCAGGAGTGCGTGAAGCGGACGCCCTCCAGTTGCGGGAAGCAGGTGAAGAAGTGTCCGGCGAGCTTGGCGTAGGTCTCCGGGCGGTCGTCGTACTCGGCGCGCACCCGCCCGCCGTACGGATAGATCGCGTCGTAGCCGCCCCAGAGGATCCGGTTGTCGGCGGAGAGGCGGAAGTAGTGGAACTGGTTGGCGCTGTCCCCCAGCCCCTGTCTGTTCTTCCAGCCGATCGAGGCCAGTTGGCCGGCCGTCAGCGGCTCGGTCATCAGCGCGTAGTCGTAGACCGGGACGGTGTACGGGCGGACGCGTCTGACCAGGCTGGGGAAGACGTTCGTGCCGAGCGCGACCTTGCGGGCGCGGACCTGGCCGTACGGAGTGCGTACGGTCATCCCGGCGCTGTACGGCTTCAACGTCAGCGCCGGTGTGCGCTCGTGGACGCGGACGCCGAGGCGGAGGCAGGCGCGCTTGAGGCCCCAGGCGAGCTTGGCGGGGTTGAGCATGGCCACGCCCCGGCGGTCGTACAGGCCTGCCTGGAATGTCGGTGAGTCGACTTGTTCCCGCACCGCCGCGGCGTCCAGGAACTCCACGCCGTCGGCGAGGCCCCGGCGCTCCATCTCCTCGTACCAGTCCCGCAGTTCCCAGGCCTGGTACGTCTCGGTCGCCACGTCGATCTCGCCGGTGCGCTCGAAGTCGCAGTCGAGGTCGTGCCGGGCGACCGCCTTCTCGATCTCGTCGAGGTTGCGGGCGCCCAGCTCCTGGAGCCGGTGGATCTCGTCCGGCCAGCGGGTCAGGCCGTTGGGCAGGCCGTGGGTGAGGGAGGCGGCGCAGAAGCCGCCGTTGCGGCCGGAGGCGGCCCAGCCCACCTCGCGGCCTTCCAGCAGGACGACATCCCGCCCGGGGTCGCGCTCCTTGGCGATGAGCGCGGTCCACAGTCCGCTGTAACCGCCGCCGACGACCAGCAGGTCGCAGGTCTCGATGCCGGTGAGGGCGGGTTCGGGGTGGGGCTTGCCGGGGTCGTCCAGCCAGTACGGGACCGGCTGGGCATCGGAGAGGGATCTGGTCCAACGGCTCATGGCGCTCGGGGCCATGATTTTCAACTCCCTACAGTCTTCTGTGTTTACGCCTTTTGCCTGTTACGGCGATTCCCGATGACCATCGAGGCCAGGACGAACAGGACGGCGACGAGGAACATGGCCGTACCGATGACATTGATCTGAACAGGCGTTCCGCGCTGTGCCGAACCCCAGACGAACATGGGGAAGGTGACGGTCGAGCCCGCGTTGAAATTGGTGATGATGAAATCGTCGAAGGAGAGCGCGAACGCGAGCAGCGCGCCCGCCGCGATTCCGGGGGCCGCGATCGGCAGGGTGACCCGGACGAAGGTCTGGAACGGGCCGGCGTACAGGTCCTGCGCCGCCTGCTCCAGCCTCGGGTCCATCGACATCACCCGCGCTTTGACGGCCGTCACGACGAAACTGAGGCAGAACATGATGTGGGCGATGAGGATCGTCCAGAATCCCAACTGAGCACCCATGTTGAGGAACAGGGTGAGCAGCGAGGCCGCCATCACGACTTCGGGCATCGCCATCGGCAGAAAGATCAGCGAGTTCACGGCACCCCGCGCGCGGAAGCGGTAGCGGACCAGCGCGAAGGCGATCATCGTGCCGAGGGCGGTCGCGCCGAGCGTCGCCCAGAACGCGATCTGCAGACTGACCGACAGCGAGCCGCACAGGTCGGAGACCCCGCACGGGTCCTTCCAGGCGTCCGTGGAGAACTGCTGCCATTCGTAGTTGAAGCGTCCCTTCGGTTTGTTGAAGGAGAACACCGTGACGACGACGTTCGGCAGGAGGAGATAAGCGAGCGTCAGCAGTCCCGCGATGACCACGAGATTGCGCTTGAGCCAGTTGACGAAGGTCATTTCTAAACCAGATCCTCCGTGCCGGACTTGCGGATGTAGAGCGTCACCATGATGAGGATCGCGGCCATGAGGATGAAGGAAAGGGCCGCGGCCGTCGGGTAGTCGAGAATCCGCAGGAACTGCGACTGGATGACGTTTCCGACCATCCGCGTGTCCGTCGAACCGAGCAGGTCCGCGTTGACGTAGTCGCCGGCCGCCGGGATGAAGGTGAGCAGCGTGCCGGAGACCACGCCCGGCATCGACAGCGGGAAGGTGACCTTCCGGAAAGTGGTCCAGGGCCGTGCGTACAGGTCGCCCGCCGCCTCGTGGAGCCGTCCGTCGATGCGCTCCAGCGAGGAGTAGAGCGGCAGGATCATGAACGGCAGGAAGTTGTACGTCAGACCGCACACGACCGCGAGCGGCGTGGCCAGCACACGGTCGCCGGAGGTCCAGCCGAGCCAGCCGGTGACGTCCAGGACGTGCAGCGTGTTGAGGGCGCCGACGACCGGGCCGCCGTCCGCGAGGATCGTCTTCCAGGCGAGGGTGCGGATCAGGAAGCTGGTGAAGAACGGCGCGATCACCAGGATCATGATCAGGTTCCGCCAGCGGCCCGCACGGAAGGCGATCAGGTACGCCAGTGGGTAGCCCAGCAGCAGGCACAGCACCGTCGCGGCGGCGGCGTAGGCGACCGAGCGCAGGAACTGCGGCCAGTACTCGCTCAGCGCGTCCCAGTAGGTCGCGAAGTGCCAGGTGACCTTGTAGCCCTCCTCCAGGGAGCCCGTCTGCACGGACGTGGAGGCCTGGTAGATCATCGGCAGCGCGAAGAAGACCAGCAGCCAGAGGATGCCGGGCAGGAGCAGCCAGTACGGGACCAGCCGGCCGCGTCTGCGCGGGGGCTTCTTCTCCGGAGCGGGCGCCAAGGGAGGCGCTTCGGTGAGCGTCGACATCAGGCCGCCTCTTCCTCGACGGTCTCGACGCCGGCGGAGCCCACTGTCCCAGCAAGCAGGGACTGGGCCGCGTCCAGGCCGAAGGTGTGCGCCGGGTTCCAGTGCAGGACGACCTCGGCGCCGGGCACGAGCCTGGCGTCGCGGTCGATGTTCTGGGCGTAGACCTCGAACTCGGGGCAGACGGGGCTGTCGATGACGTACTGGGTGGAGACGCCGATGAAGCTGGAGTCGGCGATCTTCCCGGTGATCCGGTTGCGGCCCTCGGGTATCTCGCCCGCTTCGGCGGCGTGGGTGAGGGAGATCTTCTCCGGGCGGACGCCGACCAGCACCTTGCCGCCGGTCGTGGTGGGCGCGCCGCACCGTGCCTCGGGGAGGACCAGCTTGCCGCCGCCCGCCTTCAGCACGATCTCGTCGCCGCTCTTGGAGTCGACCTCGGCCTCGATGAAGTTGGAGGTGCCGAGGAAGTTGGCGACGAAGGTGGTCTGCGGGTTCTCGTAGAGGTCGGCGGGCGAGCCGAGTTGTTCGACGCGGCCCGCGTTCATCACGGCGACCGTGTCGGCCATGGTCATGGCCTCCTCCTGGTCGTGCGTGACGTGGATGAAGGTGATGCCGACCTCGGTCTGGATGCGCTTGAGCTCCAGCTGCATCTGGCGGCGCAGCTTGAGGTCGAGGGCGCCGAGCGGCTCGTCGAGGAGGAGCACCTTGGGGTGGTTGATCAGCGCGCGGGCCACGGCGACGCGCTGCTGCTGGCCGCCGGAGAGCTGGTGGGGCTTCTTGCGCGCCTGTTCGCCGAGCTGGACGAGGTCCAGCATCTCCTCGACCTGCTTCTTCACCGACTTGATGCCGCGCCGGCGCAGACCGAAGGCGACGTTCTCGAAGACGTCGAGGTGCGGGAAGAGGGCGTAGGACTGGAAGACCGTGTTCACCGGCCGCTTGTAGGGCGCCAGATGGGTCACCTCCTGGTCGCCGAGGTGGACGGTGCCCGTCGTGAGCTCCTCGAGTCCCGCGATCATGCGCAGGGTCGTCGTCTTGCCGCAGCCGGAGGCGCCGAGCAGGGCGAAGAAGGAGCCCTGCGGGACGGTGAGGTCCAGTGGATGTACGGCGGTGAAGGAGCCGTAGGTCTTGCTGATGCCCGAGAGGCGGACGTCTCCGGTGGTGTCGGTCTTGTTCGTCACGGTGGTCACGCCCCAGTCAGCTTCGCGAACTTCTCTTCGAACTCGGTATCTTCCTTCGAGCTCAGCGAGCGGAAGGCGTGGGATTTCTCGGCCATGGCCTTGTCGGGGATGATCAGCGGGTTGTTCGCCGCATCCTTGTCGATCTTCTCCAGCTCGGCCTTCACGCCGTCGACGGGGCACACGTAGTTGATGTACGCGGCGAGTTCGGCGGCCGGCTTCGGCTCGTAGTAGAAGTCGATGAGCCGCTCGGCGTTCGTCTTGTGCCGGGCCTTGTTAGGGATCAGCAGGTTGTCGGTCGAGGTCATGTAACCGCTGTCCGGGATCAGGAAGTCGATGTCCGGACTGTCGGCCTTCAGCTGGACCACGTCACCGGCCCAGGCGATGCAGGCCGCGAAGTCGCCGCTGGTCAGGTCGGAGGTGTAGTCGTTGCCGGTGAAGCGGCGGATCTGGCCCTTGTCGACGGCCTTCTGGATGCGGGCGATGGCCGCGTCGTAGTCGTCGGCGGTGAAGTTCGCCGGGTCCTTGCCCATGTCGAGCAGGGTCATGCCGATGCTGTCGCGCATCTCCGACAGGAAGCCGACGCGGCCCTTGAGCTTCGGGTTGTCGAGCAGGTCGGAGAGCGACTTCACCTCGACGCCGTCGAGCGCCTTCTTGTTGTAGGCGATGACGGTCGAGATGCCCTGCCAGACGTACGAGTGGGCGCGGCCGGGGTCCCAGTCGGGGTCGCGGAACTGCGCCGAGAGGTTGGCGAAGGCGTGCGGGAGGTTGGACGGGTCCAGTTTCTGGACCCACCCCAGGCGGATGAGGCGGCCGGCCAGCCAGTCGGTGAGGACGATGAGGTCGCGGCCGGTGTCCTGGCCCGCGGCGAGCTGCGGCTTGATCTTGCCGAAGAACTCGTTGTTGTCGTTGATGTCCTCGGTGTACTTGACCTTGATGCCGGTCCGCTCGGTGAACTGGTCGAGGGTGGGATGGTGCTTCTCGCTCTCGTCCACGTCCATGTACTCGGTCCAGTTGGAGAAGTTGACGGTCTTCTCCTTCGCCGAGTGGTCGTCCGCGGCGACGCCGCCCTGGGTCTTGCCCGCCGCGGGGATGCCGCAGGCGCTCAGCGCGCCGAGACCGCCGACCGCGAGCGCGCCGCCCGCGGAGGCGCGCAACAGGGACCGCCGGGTCATGGCGGCCCGGCCACTGCGGAAACTGCGCCGCATGGCGGCCACCTGGGCCGGGGACAGACGGTCGGGCTCGTACTGCTCCATGCGCGTGGTGCCCTTTCGGGAGTGCCCTTTCGGGAGGGTGTGCGGCCGCGGGTCAGGCGGCCCGAATACGGCTATCGGTCCCCGAAGATCGTGCGGTGCCAGTCCTTGCGGGGCACCGCCGTGTTGTCGAACATGACGTGCTTGATCTGGGTGTACTCCTCGAACGAGTACGCGGACATGTCCTTGCCGAAGCCGGACGCCTGGTATCCGCCGTGGGGCATCTCACTGATGATCGGGATGTGGTCGTTGACCCACACGCAGCCCGCCTTGATCTCGCGGGTGGCGCGGTTCGCCCGGTAGACGTCCCGGCTCCAGGCGGAGGCGGCGAGCCCGTACGGGGTGTCGTTGGCCAGCCGGATGCCTTCGTCGTCGCTGTCGAAGGGCAGGACGACCAGGACCGGCCCGAAGATCTCGGACTGGACTATCTCGCTGTCCTGGGCGGCGTCCGCGATCAGGGTGGGCCGGTAGTACGCGCCGTTCTTGAGATCCCCCTGAGGGGCCTCGCCGCCGGTGACCACGCGCGCGTAGGCACGCGCACGGTCGACGAAACCGGCGACACGGTCGCGCTGGACGTGCGAGATCAGCGGGCCGAGATCGGTGCCGGGGGCGAAGGGGTCGCCGAGCCGGACTGTCTCCATCAGGGCGGCCGTCCGCTCGACGAACGCCTCGTAGAGGGGGCGCTGTACGTACGCGCGCGTAGCGGCCGTGCAGTCCTGCCCGGTGTTGATGAGCGCGCCCGCGACCGCGCCGTTGACCGCCGCCTCCAGGTCGGCGTCGTCGAAGACGACGAAGGGGGCCTTGCCGCCCAGCTCCAGGTGGAGGCGCTTGACGGTGGCGGTGGCGATCTCGGCGACGCGTTTGCCGACGGCGGTGGAGCCGGTGAAGGAGGTCATGGCCACGTCCGGGTGGCCGACGAGGTGCTCGCCGGCCTCCTTGCCGGTGCCGGTGACGATGTTGACGACACCCTCCGGGATCCCGGCGTCGGTGGCGGCCCGCGCGAAGAGCAACGAGGTGAGCGGGGTGAGCTCGGCGGGCTTGAGGACGATGGTGTTGCCCGCGGCGATCGCCGGGAGGATCTTCCAGGCGGCCATCTGGAGGGGGTAGTTCCAGGGCGCGATGGAGCCGACGACGCCGATGGGCTCGCGGCGGACGTACGAGGTGTGGTCGCCGGAGTACTCGCCGGCCGACTGCCCCTGGAGGTGCCGGGCCGCACCGGCGAAGAAGGCCGTGTTGTCGACGGTCCCCGGCACGTCGAACTCGCGGGTCAGCTTCAGCGGCTTGCCCCACTGCAGGGACTCGGCGCGGGCGAAGTCCTCGGCCCGGTCGGCCAGCACGGCGGCGAAGCGGTGCAGGGCGTCGGAGCGCTCGCCCGGGGTGGCCGAGGACCAGCCGGGGAAGGCCTCGCGGGCGGCGGCGACGGCCGCGTCCACGTCGGCGGTGCCGGCGAGCTCGTACGAGAGGACGTCCTCCCCGGTCGCCGGGTCCACGACCGCGTGCGTGCGGCCGGAGGTGCCCTTCGTCAGGCGGCCCGCGATGTACTGCGCACCGTCCGTGAAGCGCTCCTGGGCCGCGAACCGGTCCGGGGTGGCAGTGCCCGGCTTGTGCATGTCGCTCTCCTCCGCCGTCGCCCCGCGTTCGTCGGAGGCGGGTGGCGTAGCTCCAGCTCGATTTGAGTGCCGATCCTGACAGAGCAAAGGGCGTCCAACAAGTGATTCCGTTGTTGCCTTTTGGTTACGCGACGGAATCTGTCGACCAGGCGTCGAGCCGACGTCGAAAAGGGAGGACGGAGTGTCAGTGGTGCCTGCCAGACTCGGGCGCATGGAAAGGACCACGGGGAAGATCGATTCGCGGGAGGCCCTGGTCAGGGCGGTCCGGGCGGGGGCAAGGGTCAAGTATCTGTACTTCTGGGGGCACCGGCCGCGGCCGGACGGCCGGGTGGGACCGAGTTGTCTGAGCCAGTGGTGGCCGTCGCCGTTCTCGGCGGACGGCGTGACCTACGCGACCGCCGAGCACTGGATGATGGCGGGAAAGGCACGCCTTTTCGAAGATCCGGAAGCGGAGCGGCGCGTGCTGGCGGCGGAGCATCCCGCCGAGGCCAAGAAGGCGGGGCGCCTCGTGCGCGGCTTCGACGAGGCCATATGGGAGCGCGAGCGGTTCGGGCTCGTGGTGGAGGGCAGCGTCCACAAGTTCGCCGCCCACGACGAGCTGCGGGAGTTCCTGCTGAACACGGGTGACCGGGTGCTGGTGGAGGCGAGCCCCGTGGACCGGGTGTGGGGCATCGGCCTCGCCGCGGACGACGAGGCCGCACAGGATCCGGAGCGGTGGCGGGGGCCGAATCTGCTGGGGTTCGCGCTGATGGAGGCGCGGGACCGGTTGCGGGGGTAGGACCGGCACCTCCCCTGCGAAGGTGCCGGCCCGGGTGCGAAGGCGCCGGCCCGGGCCTTACGGGACGAACACCAGCAGCAGGATCATCCCGATGCCCAGGACGAGGCCCACCGACCCGCAGATGATGCCGGCCAGGGCCTGGCCCGGGTTCGTGGCCTCGCCTCGGCGGGCCTTGCCGCGGCCGATCGTTCCGAAGACCACGGCCAGGATGCCCGCCACGATGGCCAGCGGCCAGAGGCAGAAGCCGACGGCGCCGATGATGCCGAGCACCAGCGCGGCCGTACCCATCCCGTTGCTCGGGCCGGGTGCCATGCCGGGCCAGCCGTAGTAGGCACCGGACCCCTGGGACTGCGGGCCGTGGGCGCCGTAGCCGGGCGGGGTGGGGTAGCCGTAGCCGCCGGGGTAGCCGTAGGGGACCTGGCCGGGGCCGTCGGGGGAGATGGGCGGCGGGGGGACGGGCAGGCCCTGGGGGTGGAGCCCGCCCTGGGCGGGTGCCGCGAAGGGGCTCGCCGGGCCGGTGTTCGGGGGTGCGGCCGGGTTGGGCGGGGCGAAGGGGTTGACGGAGCCGTTCGCCGGGGCCGAGGGCGTGGGCTGGGCGAAGGGGGATGCCCACGCCTGGGAATCCACGCTGTGCGGGTGCGGCGTGCCGACGCCGGGCATCGACGTGACGGTCTGCTGGTCGTGCACGGAGGAGGCCGGCGGAGTCGACGGCCGGGTGATCGGGCCCGTGTCGGCGAGGGTCGCCCCGGGTCCGCCGGGAGGAGTCACTCCCTGGCTCTGCTGCCCCTGCTTGCCCAGATCGACCTGGGGAGCCGCGTCCTCGGGCCCCCGGTCGGCCGGCGCGGCCCACGGGTCGCGGGACGCGCCATCCGACTCACCGGGCCGGTCGGACCGACCGGGCGGTGTCGGCCGGTGCGCGGCGACGTCCTCCGGCGTCTGCGCGTCGTCGGACATGCGCGGGACCCCCCTCTGTTGTATGCCGTCATGCTAAGGCCCGACACCCTCCACCGTGACCCCGGCCTACGATGATCCCCGAGTCACCGATCAGCCGATCACCCGCGTCCCACTGCCGAACAGCCGAGCAGCCGCGGACGCCGTTCCCGGGGAGGAACCTTGACCGACCGTCTCGTCGACGCCCGCGTGCCGCGCGACCTTCACGCCTTCATCGCGTCGCTGCCCAAGGCCGAACTGCACGTGCACCACGTCGGCTCCGCCTCCCCGCGGATCGTCTCGGAACTGGCCGCCCGCCACCCCGACTCCAAGGTCCCCACCGACCCCGAGGCCCTGGTCGACTACTTCAGCTTCACGGACTTCGCCCACTTCATCGAGGTGTACCTGTCCGTCGTCGACCTGATCCGCACCCCGGAGGACGTACGGCTGCTGACGTACGAGGTGGCCCGGGACCTGGCCCGGCAGCGGGTGCGCTACGCCGAGCTGACCATCACCCCGTTCTCCTCGACCCGCCGGGGCATCGACGAGCGGGCCTTCATGGACGCGATCGAGGACGCGCGCAAGGCGGCGGAGGCCGAGTTCGGGACCGTTCTGCGCTGGTGCTTCGACATCCCCGGAGAGGCCGGTCTGGAGGCCGCCGAGGAGACGACCCGGCTGGCCACCGACGACCGGGGGCGCCCCGAGGGGCTGGTCTCCTTCGGGCTCGGCGGGCCCGAGATCGGCGTACCGCGGCCGCAGTTCAAGCCGTACTTCGACCGGGCCATCGCCGCCGGACTGCGGTCGGTGCCGCACGCGGGCGAGACCACCGGCCCCGAGACCGTGTGGGACGCGCTCACCGAACTGCGTGCCGAGCGGATCGGACACGGCACCAGCTCCGCCCGGGACGAGAAGCTCCTCGCCCACCTCGCCGAGCACCGGATCCCGCTGGAGGTGTGCCCGACCTCCAACATCGCCACACGCGCGGTCCGCACCCTCGACGAGCACCCGATCAAGGAATTCGTGCGGGCCGGCGTCCTGGTCACGATCAACTCCGACGACCCGCCGATGTTCGGCACCGACCTCAACAGCGAGTACGCGGTCGCCGCCCGGCTGCTGGACCTCGACGAGCGGGGCCTGGCCGAACTGGCGAAGACCGCGGTGGAGGCGTCCTTCCTGGACGAGGCCGGCAAGGCGCGGATCAAGGACGAGATCGAGACGTACACCTCGGCCTGGCTCGCCCCCTGAGGCATCCCTCGCAGGGGCGTCCCCTCACAATGGGCGCATGCAGACCCTGACCGCCGTGGCCCACCGCGGCGACCCCTACCGCGTCCGCGAGAACACGATCGACTCGCTGCGTTCCGCGCTCCGACAGGGCGCGGACGCGGTCGAGATCGACGTACGGCTGACCCGCGACGGCGTGCCCGTGCTGCTGCACGACGACACGCTGAAGCGGCTGTGGGAGCACGACCGGCCGCTGCTGTCGCTGTCGGCGGACGAGGTGCGCGGGCTGACGTTCGGCAAGGTGCCGACGCTGGCCGAGGCGCTGACCGCGACCGACGGCACCCGGATGATGCTCGACCTGCCGGGCACGTCCGACGTGCGGGTGGCGCGCCGGGTCGTGGACGTGGTCCGCGAGTGCGGGGCGGCGGACCGCGTGTACTACTGCGCGGACGCCACGGCCATGCTCGCCGTGCGCGCCGCCGACAAGGCCGCCGAGATCGCGCTGACCTGGACCACACTGGCCCCGCCGCGCCCCGCCCTGCTGGACGCGGTACGCCCGCGCTGGCTCAACTACCGCTTCGCCCTGGTCGACCGCGCCCTCGCCGACCGCGTCCACGCCGACGGCTACCTGCTCTCCGTCTGGACCCCCGACACCCGCCGCTCGATGCGCCGCCTCACCGCGATGGGCGTCGACTCGATCACCACGAACCGCATCGACACACTGTGCACCCTGCGCAACGGCGGCTGACCGCGCGGCCCGGCGAACTCCGGCGGGAGTCCTACAACCGCGATTCCTGAGGAACGGTCGCCGGGTCGGCCGGGGTCGCGCGAGTGACGTACTGCGGTACGGGGGTGTCGTCCTTGCCGGTGTCGCGGACGAGGCCGTAGCGGATCGCGCCGTCAGGGGGCCCGCTGTTGATGTCCTCGTTCACCGCGTTCCAGCTCGACGGGAAGACGCTCAGGCCGTAGTCGGCGCCCCGCTCGTTCACAGTGAGGGTGACGCTGCCGTCGAGGTAGAAGTACTCGTTCTGCCACATCTGCTGGGTGCCGTCCGGCAGCACGGTGTAGCCGATGTCCGGGTTGCCCATGCCCGTGGCGGAGCCGTCGGAGCTGCCCTTCACGGGGTCGTCCATACGGCGGCCACCGCCCGAGGCCACGTGGAAGAGCTTGCCCTGAAGTCCGGTCCAGGTGGGCATGACCAGACCGCCGGGCCGGTACTGGGGCGAGATCTGCCAGCGGACGAGGACATAGCCCTGGCCGGTGAACGTGACGCTGTCGCCGCGGTGGTTCATCACGGCGCGCGCGCCGCCGGTGCTGGTGATCCCCGACTCCGGCCGGTGCGGCAGGGGCGCGGGCTCGGCGTTCGGGTCCGGCGCCCGGTCGACGGCGTCGACGACGCTGCCGTACAGGTCGGCCTTCGGCCGGGTCGCCGACGGTGAGGGCGAGGGGGGCGGGGCGGCCGGAAGGGACGGTGGGGTGGACGTGGCCGTCGCCGTGGGTGTGACGGCCGCGCGCGGGGGCGGGGCGTCGGGGGGCTGCGTGACGACGTACGCGCCGCCCGCGACGAGGGAGGCGCCCGCGGTCACGGCGACCGCCGGCTTGGTCAGCGCGCCCAGCACCTTCGCGGACCAGCCGACGGAGGTGGCGGCGGACGTGGCGGCCACCGCCGTCTTGCCGCCGAAGGCCAGCGAGAGGGTGAAGCCGACCGGGATCGGGACGAGCGCGATCCCGACGAGCAGGCGCTCCGCCGGTACGACGGTCTCGCGGGCGTCGCCGCAGTAGCCGCAGCGCCGGATGTGCCGGGCCAGCCGCTTGCGCCAGACCGAGTCGGGGCGGCCGTTCCAGCGGCCGGTCAGCTCGCGCAGGTCCGGGCAGGCGCCGTCGAGGGCCCGCACGATGCCGCGCGAGGTCTCCAGGCGCTCCTTCATCCGCTGGACGCGCACGGCGGCGTGCTGCCGGCTGATGCCGACGGCCGCCGCCAGCTCGCGCCGGGAGAGCTCGCCGGCGACCTCCAGCCACCACAGCGACAGCAGCTGCCGGTCCTCGTCGTCGAGCCAGCGCACCGCCTCCGCGACCTCACGCCGCTGTCCCTCCAACTGAAGCCGCAGCACGGTGAGTTCGGCGAAGTCGGTGGCCTCGTGCGCCGCCGCCTCGTCCAGCTTCTCCGTGGACCTGCGGCGGGCCCGGTCCCGGATCTGCCGCATGGCGATCGCCACGAGCCAGGACCGGAAGCTGTCCGGGTCGCGCAGCGAGCCGAGGTTGTCGACGGCTCGGAGCATGGTCTCCTGGACGACGTCGTCGACGTCGGCGTGGCCGTTCAGGGCTCGGCCGACGATGTTGTAGACGAGCGGCAGCCAGCCCGCGACCAGCTCGTCCAGCGCCTGCCGGTCGCCGGCCTGCGCTGCCGCGATGGTGTCGCGCCATTGCCGCGTGTCCACGTCGTCCTCTCCGTCGCGCTTTCTCTCACGTTGTCTCCGCACGCACCCTCTCAGGCGGGCCGGGGGTCATGGTTATGTCGGGCGTCACAGCGTGGAGACGACGTGAAGGTGTCCGCGATAACAGTTTTTCGAGGGGGGCTTCGGGGTCCCTTAGGGGCACTCCCCCACAACACCCTTGCCCGTCACCGCACTTGCTCCGGGTTCAGCCAGGGTCCGGTGCCCTCCTTGCCGACGATCCGGGAGACACCGTACGGCCACAGGATGATCACCAACACATCCCGTACATCCGTCGACCTCTGGAGCCGCCGCATGCGCGCCCGTCGCCGCACCACCGTCCTCACCGCCTCCCTCGTCCTCGCCCTGGGCGCCGGCCCGCTGGCCGCGCCCGCGTTCGCGGCCTCCGCTCCGACGGCCGCGCACACCACGACGAGCGGCCTGGACGCCACGACGACCGGTCTGGACACCAATGCCCTCAAAGACGCACTGAAGGACATCCCGGACCAGGACGCCACCGCGGCCCTCGTCCGGGTCGGCGGCACCGACGGCACCTGGCACGCCAGCGCGGGCGTGCACGACCTGGCGAGCGGCCGGGCGGCGGACCCGGACGCCCGCTTCCGGGCGGGGTCGACGACGAAGGTGGTGACGGCGGCCGTCGTCCTGCAGCTCGCGGCAGCGGGCGAGATCCGCCTGGACAAGCCCGTGCAGCACTACCTCCCGGGGCTGTTGACGCGCGACTTCAGGCCGATCACCGTACGGCAGCTGCTGAACCACACCAGCGGCATCCAGCCGGGCAGAGCCCTCGGGAACACCTTCGACGAGGTGTACGCGCACCGCTTCGACACGCTGACGCCCCAGGAGGTCGTCGCGTCGGCGGTGGCGAAGGGACCGGAGTTCCGCCCGGGCCGCAAGCAGCACTACCTGAACATCAACTACACGATCCTCGGCCTGCTGATCGAGAAGGTGACGGGGCACTCGTACGCCTCGGAGGCCACCCGGCGCGTCCTGCTGCCCGCCAGGATGCGGGACACGTACTTCCCCGGCACCGACCCGACCATCCGGGGCCCGCACAACCACGGCTACCAGGCCGTGAAGCGGGCCGACGGCACGACGGAGTTCGTGGACGTGACGGACTGGAACCAGGCGGACAAATGGGCGGTCGGCGACATGATCTCCACGACCGCGGACCTGGAGCGCCTGCTGACCCGCCTGTTCCGCGGCGACCTGGTCCCCCGGCCGCAGCTGAAGGAGATGTTCACGCTGCCGAAGGGCGTCAAGGGCGCCACCATGAGCGCCGGTCTGCAGCGCTTGGAGCTCGAGGGCCGGGTCTACTGGCTCAAGTCGGGCGCCCGCTACGGCTACGGCTCGGCCATCGTGGCGACCCGAGACCTGTCGCGCACGCTGGTCGTCTCCGTGGGCGCGACGGACGCGAAGAGCGAGGGCATGAACCCGGTGACCGAGCGGATCGCGCGGGCGGCGCTCAAGTAGCGGGCACGAGCCCCGCGTTCAAGGTCAGCCCCTCCAGCCGCTTGATCTTCTTCCGTACGACGTACAGCGGGAGCACCCCGAAGACCCCGAACGCCATGTCGAGCACGCTCCACCAGAAGGGGATCCCCCGGATCGGCCCGCAGATCAGCGCGAGCGGGACGATCCCGGCACAGGCGATCATCCCGAACTCGACGACCCATATGTTGCGGACGGGGTCGCGATAGGGGCCGTAGAAGGCGACGGCGATGACGAGGTGCGCGAAGGCCAGCCAGTCGGTGCCGTGGAGGAGGAAGGGATAGTCGGCGTCAGCGGTGTCCAGTCCGCGCCGGACGCGCTCGATCCACTCCATCAGGGCGGGGAGGTGCTCCGGGACCGACAGCGCCCGGAGCAGGTCCTCGGTCCAGCGCACTTCATGGACCAGGGGGAAGGCCGTGGCGCCGCTGAGCACCAGGCAGACGACGAAGAAGACCAGCCATGCGCGGATGCCCTTGAGGAGGGCGGCTCTGTCGCTCATGGCGGCAGCGTACGCCTGGAGTTGAACATGTTCAAAAACGTTTCTCCACGCACTGCCCCTTCCGTCCGAGCACACGCCGCGCCACCGCATGCGACGCGACCGTGGCCGCACCGGCCAGACCGAGGCCGAGCGCGAGGTCACGGGGACGGGCGGGACGCAGCACGCCGGCGCGACGCAGCCGCCCGCGCGCCCAGAGGGTGAACGGGACGACCAGGAGGGGCGAGGTCGCGGCACCGGGTGTGTAGCCGCGTACGGCCGCCGCCTGCGCCAGGTGGACCAGCCCGTGCAGGCCGAAGCCGTTGAGCGCGGTCTGATAGGCGGCCGACCGTCCGCCCGTGGCGTGGCCGGCCGCCGACACGGCCGCGACGATCGCGGCCATCACCCCCACGGCCACGCCGAATTCACGTGCGTCGATCGACTCGGCCCGGCGCCACACCGCCTCCGGCACGGCCGGGAAACGCTCGCGCAGGGCGGGCACGTTGCGCCGCAGCCAGCCCGGCAGGGTGGCCAACTCCTCGGCGTCGTGCAGGGCCCAGACCGCCAGCAGCCCCAAGGTGACGGCTCCGCCCACCTGTTCACTCTGCGATACGTCCTGCGATGCATCCCGCGATACGTCCTGCGATACATCCCGCGACAAGTCGCTCACACCACAAGTCTGCTACAGCCCCACGACCTCGGAGGGGGAACACCGCGGCCCCGGACGGAACTTCCCGTCCGGGGCCGCGCCCGTGTCCGTCGGACCGCCGGAGGCTCACGCGTCCAGCGACGTCATCACGTGCTTGATCCGCGTGTAGTCGTCGAAGCCGTACGCCGACAGGTCCTTGCCGTAGCCGGACTTCTTGAAGCCGCCGTGCGGCATCTCGGCGACCAGCGGGATGTGGGTGTTGATCCACACGCAGCCGAAGTCGAGCTTCTTCGACATCCGCATCGCGCGGGAGTGGTCCTTGGTCCACACCGAGGAGGCGAGGGCGTACTCGACGCCGTTGGCCCACAGCACGGCTTGGTCCTCGTCGGAGAAGGACTGGACGGTGATGACCGGCCCGAAGACCTCCTTCTGGATGATCTCGTCGTCCTGCTTGACGCCGGAGACGACGGTCGGGGCGAAGAAGTACCCCTGCTCACCCACGCGCTTGCCGCCGGTCTCCACGCGCGCGTGGGCGGGCAGGCGGTTGATGAAGCCCTCGACCTGCGCGAGCTGGTTGGGGTTGTTGAGGGGGCCGTAGAGCACGTCCTCGTCGTCCGGCCGGCCGGTCTTGGTGTCGGCGGCGGCCTTGGCGAGCGCGGAGACGAACTCGTCGTGGATGGCCTCGTGGACGAGGACGCGGCAGGCGGCCGTACAGTCCTGGCCGGCGTTGAAGAAGCCCGCGACCGAGATGTCCTCGACGGCCTTGGCGATGTCGGTGTCCTCGAAGACGACGACCGGCGCCTTGCCGCCCAGCTCCAGGTGGACCCGCTTGACGTCCTTGGACGCGGCCTCGGCGACCTGCATGCCGGCCCGGACGGAGCCGGTGATGGAGGCCATCGCCGGGGTCGGGTGCTCGACCATCAGGCGGCCGGTCTCGCGGTCGCCGCACAGGACGTTGAAGACGCCCTTGGGGAGGATCGAGCCGAGGATGTCCGCGATGAGGACGGTGGAGGCGGGGGTGGTGTCGGACGGCTTCAGCACGACCGTGTTGCCCGCCGCGATCGCCGGGGCGAACTTCCACACGGCCATCATCATCGGGTAGTTCCACGGCGCGACCTGCGCGCAGACGCCGACCGGCTCGCGGCGGACGATCGAGGTGAGCCCCTCCATGTACTCGCCGGCGCTGCGCCCCTCCAGCATCCGGGCCGCGCCCGCGAAGAAGCGGATCTGGTCGACCATCGGCGGGATCTCCTCGGAGCGGGTCAGCCCGACCGGCTTGCCCGTGTTCTCCACCTCGGCCGCGATGAGCTCCTCGGCGCGCTCCTCGAACGCGTCCGCGATCTTCAGGAGGGCCTTCTGGCGCTCGGCGGGGGTGGTGTCGCGCCAGCCGGGGAAGGCCGCGGCGGCGGCCGCCATCGCGGCGTCGACGTCCGCCTGCCCGGACAGCGGCGCGGTCGCGTACGCCTCGCCCGTCGCGGGGTTGACCACCTCGGTGGTCCGTCCGTCGGCGGCGTCCCGGAACTCACCGTCGATGTAGTTGCGCAGACGACGAAGCTCGCTCACTGCCGGCCTCCTGTCAGGTCGAACTGTCCATTCCTTGAGACACCCACCCTAGTCGGCCGTCCCACGTTTTCAACAGCCCCGATCGCGCCAACGCTGCGAAATCCGCAGGTCTCACTCACGTAAACAACGAATTTCATCGATGGAGCCTTGCGAAATTGTCGAGACGTCGTGCACAGTGACGTCGTGGCCAGTCGAAGCGCAGACCCCAGGGACTCCCGGGACTCCCGCGAGTCCAGGAACGGCACCCCGCACCTGGATGCCGTCTCCCTCGCCATCATCGAGCAGCTCCAGGAGGACGGCCGCCGGCCGTACGCCGCCATCGGCAAGGCCGTCGGCCTGTCCGAGGCGGCCGTGCGCCAGCGCGTCCAGAAGCTGCTCGACCAGGGCGTGATGCAGATCGTCGCCGTCACGGACCCGCTCACCGTGGGCTTCCGCCGCCAGGCGATGGTCGGCGTCAACGTCGAGGGCGACGCGGAGTCCGTGGCCGACGCGCTGAGCGCCATGTCCGAATGCGAGTACGTGGTGATGACCGCGGGCTCCTTCGACCTGATGGTGGAGATCGTCTGCGAGGACGACGACCACCTCCTGGACGTCATCAACAAACGCATGCGCGCCATCCCCGGAGTGCGCTCCACCGAGAGCTTCGTCTACCTCAAGCTCAAGAAGCAGACCTACATGTGGGGAACCCGATAACCGTGAGCAGCGACAGCCCCAAGGACCTCAGCCGGACCGCGTACGACCACCTGTGGATGCACTTCACCCGCATGTCCTCGTACGAGCACTCGCCCGTCCCCACCATCGTCCGCGGCGAGGGCACCTACATCTACGACGACAAGGGCAAGCGCTACCTCGACGGTCTCGCGGGTCTGTTCGTGGTCCAGGCCGGTCACGGCCGCACGGAGCTGGCCGAGACCGCGTCCAAGCAGGCGCAGGAGCTGGCGTTCTTCCCGGTGTGGTCCTACGCCCACCCGAAGGCCGTGGAGCTGGCGGAGCGCCTCGCGCAGTACGCGCCGGGCGACCTCAACAAGGTCTTCTTCACCACCGGCGGCGGCGAGGCGGTCGAGACCGCCTGGAAACTCGCCAAGCAGTACTTCAAGCTGGTCGGCAAGCCCACCAAGTACAAGGTGATCTCCCGCGCGGTCGCCTACCACGGCACCCCGCAGGGCGCCCTGTCCATCACCGGCCTGCCGGGCCTGAAGGCCCCCTTCGAGCCGCTGGTGCCGGGTGCGCACAAGGTCCCGAACACGAACATCTACCGGGCGCCCCTGTTCGGTGACGACCCGGAGGCCTTCGGCCGCTGGGCCGCCGAGCAGATCGAGCAGCAGATCCTGATGGAGGGGCCGGAGACGGTCGCCGCGGTCTTCCTGGAGCCGGTGCAGAACGCCGGCGGCTGCTTCCCGCCCCCGCCCGGCTACTTCCGGCGAGTGCGCGAGATCTGCGACCAGTACGACGTGCTGCTGGTGTCGGACGAGGTCATCTGCGCGTTCGGCCGCCTGGGCACGATGTTCGCCTGCGACAAGTTCGGCTACGTCCCGGACATGATCACCTGCGCCAAGGGCATGACCTCGGGCTACTCCCCGATAGGCGCGTGCGTCATCTCGGACCGCCTCGCCGAGCCGTTCTACAAGGGCGACAACACCTTCCTGCACGGCTACACCTTCGGCGGTCACCCGGTCTCCGCGGCCGTGGGCGTGGCGAACCTCGACCTGTTCGAGCGCGAGGGCCTCAACCAGCACGTGCTCGACAACGAGGGCGCGTTCCGCGCCACCCTGGAGAAGCTGCACGACCTGCCGATCGTGGGCGACGTGCGCGGCAACGGCTTCTTCTACGGCATCGAGCTGGTGAAGGACAAGGCGACGAAGGAGTCCTTCGACGCGGAGGAGACGGAGCGGATCCTCTACGGCTTCCTCTCCAAGGCCCTCTTCGACAACGGCCTGTACTGCCGTGCCGACGACCGCGGCGACCCGGTCGTCCAGCTGGCGCCGCCGCTGATCTCCAACCAGGACACGTTCGACGAGATCGAGCAGATCCTGCGCGCGACGCTCACGGAGGCGTGGACGAAGCTGTAGCCTCCGGCGATTCCGCGGCCCGGGATGCCCCCGTACGAGTGAGATGGGTGCGTCCCGGGCCGCGTGCTGTCCGGCGTTCCCGCCCCGGATCCTTAGCGTGCCCTGTAACCGATCGCCCCTGCCTTCGTTCCCCCGCACGGGGGATTGGCAAAGGGAATTACGGATCTGAACGAGGTGTACGCCCATGGAGGCCCCGCCGGACAACGACGTGCTCTGGGCACGGTCACTGCACTTCACCCACCGCGACGGCTCCCCCGGGCTGGCCGGTGTCTCGCTCGGCGTCCGTGAGGGAGAGATCCTCGCCGTCGGCGGCCCGCGCGGCAGCGGCAAGACGACCCTGCTGCGGTGCCTGTCCGGTCTGGTCCCGGCACATCGCGGCGAGATCTGGTTCAACAGCGCGCCCGTGCACACCATGGGGCTGATGGCCCGCGAGCGCCTGCGCCGCGACCGCTTCGGCTGGATCGACCCGGTCCCCACCCTCGTCCCCGAGCTGAACGTCTGGGAGAACGCGGCCCTCCCCCTGATGCTGCGGGGCACCAGCCGCCGCCGCGCCAAGACGGCCGCCATGGAGTGGCTGGAGCGCCTGGACATCGGCGACAGCACCCGCAGACGTCCGCACGAACTGCGCCAGGCGGAACGCCAGCGCGTGTGCGTCGCGCGGGCTCTGGCCCCGGCCCCCACGGTGCTGTTCGCCGACGAACCGACGGCCCCCCTGTACCGCGAGGACCGCGTCCAGGTGCTGCGCACCCTCACCACGGCGGCCCGCTCCCACGGCATCACGGTGGTGTTGGCCACCCACGACGCGGACACGGCGGCCCACGCCGACCGGACGGTGTCCCTGCTGGACGGACGGCGTGTGAAGACCCTTCACCTGCCCCCGGTCACCGAGACGGAAGGCCGGGCCACGTGCTCGCTCTCCGCGTGACCCGCAGCGCCCGCCCGGCCGTCCAGCTCCGCCGCCTGATGGTGGTGGCGGCATCCGCCGGCACGGGCTTCCTCCTCCTGTGCACCCTCGGCTACGCCCTGAGCCACCCGGACTCCGCCGACGCCTCCCTCCTGCGCCTGGCCTGGTGCGCGACCCCGCTGGCCGCGACGGTCCACTTCGCCGTGGCGGTCGCCCGCACCGACCCGGCGGCCAAGACCCGCTCCGGCCTCTCGGCGATCGGTCTCGGCCCGGCCCGCCTGATGGCCGTCTCGGCGACGACGACGGCCCTGTCCTGCACGCTCGGCTCGATGCTGGCGCTGCTGGTCTTCCTCCACCTCCGCGGAGACCTGACGGGCATGCCGTTCGACGGCGCGGCAGCGGACTTCCTGGCAGCGGAGGAGTCCTTGCCGCTGCCGGCGGCCCTGACCCTGCTGACGCTGGTACCGACGATCGCGTCGCTGGCGGTGGGGGTGGCACTGAGGCCGAGGGACGACAGGCCGACGGCACCGGCACGCGCCGGGATCCGGTCGTACGGCCGCTTCGGCGCGTACGGCATGTCGGGGATGCGCGAGACATTCGGAGCCTACGGCCGCTTCGGCGCACGCCGACGCCCCACCACGGACAGCCGCCGCCGTCAGGCCGCCGGCAGTCGTGCCGCTGATACGGCACCCGTTCATGAAGCGCCCGTTCATGAGGCGCCCGTTCATGAAGCGCCCGTTCATGAAGCGCCCGTTCATGGGAAAGACGGCACCCCGCAGGAGCCGGATCGCGCGACCGACCCCACAGCCGCCACCCCGGACGACGACACCGCCGACCTGAACCCCAGCGTCCTCCCCCAACCACCCCGGGAAGCCCCCCGAGGCCTCCCCTGGGGCATCGCCGTCCTCACCGCGGGCCTGGCCGTAGGGGCATACGCCGGCCGCACCGAGCACGTCACCAACCCCACCATGCCCGGCGGCCTGGGCGGAGCCCCTTCCGTCCTCGTCGGCTGGGCCCTCACCGCCCTCGGCCTGGCCCTCGCCGGCCCCGGTCTCACCCACCTCTGCGGCCGCCTCCTCCAGACCGCCCGCCCCGGCGCCCTCCGCCTCCTCGCCGGCCGGATCCTCATGGCGGAAGCCACCCGCATCGGCCGCCCCCTCGGCGTCGTCTGCGCGGTGGCGTCGGGGACGTACGCCATGACCGCGCTGTACGACACGGACGGACCGTCGTTCGGCCCGCTCACCACCCTCGGCCTGCTCCTGGTCACCGGCTGCACGGTCGCCACGCTCCTCACCGCCGCCGTGGAGGCCAAGCACACCCGCGCCGACACCACGGCCGCACTGGTCCGGCTCGGCGCCCCCACGACGATGCTGCGCAGCGCCGCCGCCCTCCGCGCGAGCGCGCTGCTGACCCTGTTCGGCCCGCTCACGCTGATCGTCGCCGAGCTTGCGGCACTCCCGCTGGCCCGCTGAGAACCCGTGCGGAAAACTCGTAAGAAGAAAATCTCCGACGGCCGATGAGTTCCGGCGAGGTGCCCGGTCTACCCCACCGAACAGCACGGCACCCGATGGGAGAGACCACAATGACCGCGTACCAGCAGATGATCTTCGTGAACCTGGCCGTGAACGACCTCGACGCCTCGAAGAAGTTCTTCACGGAGCTCGGCTACACGATCAACGCGCAGTTCAGCGACGAGAACACCGCCTCCGTCGTGATCAGCGACACGATCGTCGCGATGGTGCACACCAAGGAGCGCTACGCCGAGTTCACGAAGAAGGAGCTCGTGGACGCGAAGAAGAGCAGCGAAGTGCTGCTGGCGCTGAGCGCCGAGAGCCGCGAGAAGGTCGACGAACTGGTCGAGAAGGCGCTCGCGGCGGGGGGCTCCCTTGCGGGGGAGACGCAGGACCACGGCTTCATGTACGGCCGCTCCTTCGACGACCCGGACGGCCACACCTGGGAGGTCGTCTGGATGGACGCGTCGGCCGTCGAGGGCTGAGCCCCGCTGTGCTGTGCCTAGCATGGGCGGGTGCAGACGATGCCCGCCCATGCGGCCCACCACAGCGACCGTGAGATCGAGACCCTCGAGGAGTTCGACGCGACCGTCTCGGCTCGCGGCACGCTCGCCGGATTCCGTGTCCAGGCCGTCGATCTGACGGACCGTACGCGGGAGTTGCTCACCACGGACACGGCCGGCGCCGTCTTTCTCGGCTGCTCCATGCGTCAGGACGCGGCCGCCAAGATCCGCGCGGACGGCGCCATGGTCTTCCCGCCCGTCCCCGACCTGCCCTTCGACCCGTACCGGGGCCTGGTCTACTCGCCCGACGAGCTCTTCGAGTTCCTGGCGGACGGCTACGAAGCCACACCTGACGCCCGCGCGTACGCCTGGTTCCAGCGGACCAAGGCCGACGGCGACATCTTCGCCTCGATGCTGCGCGCGATCCACGACGACTCCGTCTCCGACGCCCTCGACGAACTCCTCGTCGGCGCCCGGGTGGTGGGCGTGATGGGCGGCCACGCGATGGCCCGTGGCACGGAGGCGTACGCCGGTGCCGCGCGCCTCGGCCGGGAACTGGCCCGCGCCGGGTTCACGGTGGCCACCGGCGGCGGGCCGGGCGCGATGGAGGCGGCGAACCTCGGCGCGTACGCGGCCCCGTTCGACGACGAGATGCTGGCCGAGTCGCTCCGACTCCTGGCCAAGTCGCCGAAGTTCACGCCCTCGATCACCGAGTGGGCGAGGGCCGCCTTCGAGGTGCGGACCCGCTGGCCGAGGGGCGGCCCCTCCGTCGGCATCCCCACCTGGTTCTACGGCCACGAGCCGCCGAACGCCTTCGCGTCGCACATCGCCAAGTACTTCGCCAACGCCACCCGCGAGGACGGCCTGCTGGCCCGCTCCACCGCGGGTGTGGTGTTCCTGCCGGGAGCCGCCGGCACCGTACAGGAGATCTTCGACAACGCGACGCCGAACTACTACGAGTCGCGGGGCGAGCCCACGCCGATGGTCCTGGTCGACCGCGCCCACTGGACGGAGAAGCTCCCCACCTGGCCCCTGCTCCGGGCGCTCGCGCGGGAGCGGTCGATGGAGTCGCGTATCGCCCTCGTTGACCGGATCGAGGAGGCTCCCGAGGCTTTGAAACGTCTCGGTCGTTAATAAGACGGCAAAGCCGACGCTCGCAGCCCCCGTTTGCGTTGACACTCCTTATGCAGCGCTTATAGACCTGTGAGACTCGTGGGGATGCTGATGCCACATCACCACCCCATCCACCCCCCGCAGTTGCGTAACCGTAAAGGACAAACGTGTCCATAACTCGCCGTACCGTCGCACGTTCCGTGCGCATCCTCGGTGTCGCCTCCGCCTCGGCCGCGCTCGCGCTCGGCGCCGCCGGCACCGCGCTCGCCTGCACCATCAACGACTTCTCCGCCGAAGCGAAGTGCGACGGCAACAAGGGCGTCATCACCGTCACCGACGTGGACCCCACCGGTGTTCCGGCAACCGTCTCCGTGTACCTCGAGAACAACGGCGCCGATGTGAAGAAGGTCGGCGAACAGGTGGTCGAGGGCTCGAGTGCAGGCGTCACCGTCACCTTCAAGGAGAACTGGAAGCCGAACGCCGAGTACCGCGTCCACGTCAAGGCCGCGGGCTACGTCGACGAGGACATCGAGCCGAACCTGAGCACCCCTGCGACGGCCTGCAAGGCGGACGAGAAGCCGACCCCGACGCCGACACCCACCCCGACGCCGTCGGACACCACCTCGCCCCCGGCGGCCGAGGAGCCCGGCACGCCGACCCCGACGCCCTCGAAGAGCGAGAGCACCACGCCCGCGGCGGCCACCCCGAGCAACGTGCCCTCCCCGGCGGCCGGTGACTCCAACCTCGCCGAGACGGGTTCCTCCAACACCGGCATCATCGCCGGCATCGCGGTCGTCCTGGTCGCGATCGGCGGCGGCGCCGTGTTCTACGGCATGCGCCGTCGCGGGTCGAGCGGCAACCGCTGACGCCCGCTCCGCACATCAGGCCCGTCCCCGCTCAGGGGGCGGGCCACCGTCGCTCACCCGAAGGTCGCCCGCTCCAGCCAGAACTCCAGCAGCTCACGCTCGCCGAGCACCTCCACCTCCGGGCTGTCCAGCGGCAGTCGACGGTAGAAGGCGAGCAGTACGGCGGTGAGCGGGCCCCGCAGGGCGACGGTCGCCTTCTCATGACCGCGCCGCCAGGCGAGGACGCCCTCGGTGAGCTCGACGAACCTCCCCCACCCTTCGGGCGGGGGGACCCCCATCTCGCTTCGCTCGGCGTTCAGCTCGGGGGTGCCGTCGGTGGCGTGCAGATGGATGCTGCGCCCGGGCCCGCGCAGCTCGACGGCCGCGTCGTCCGGCATGGTCCGCTGAGAGAACTCCACGATCCGCAGCCACTCGTCGATCGCATCGGCGGCCACCTCCGGCGCGACCTCGTAGGGCAGCCCGGCGGCAGGCGATGGTGAATCTCGCGCAGCTGCGGGCAGTCGTGCCGCTGGGGCGGCTCCCGACCCACAGAGAGCGGCACCCCGCCAGCGCGGGCGAGCGAAACCCACCCGAGCCCAGCCAAAGTGCCGGGCACCACAAAACCAACGGTTGCGGCCCGGCTTAACGCAGGGCGCCGCCCGTATGCCGTACGAGCTGTTCCAGCGACCAGTCCGGGCAGGTCGGCACGGTGGCGGACAGATCGGCCCCGGACGTCACGACGGCCCTCAACCGGCCGACCTGGTCGGCGATCTCGGCGCAGTAGCGATCATGTGAGAGCAGCGTCATGCCCGCACCCTATGCGCCCCCGGATCACCCGAGCACGACGATTTCGTCCCCGTCGAACTCCACCCCCACCACGTCCCCCACCTCCGGCGCCTCCCGCAGCGCACACGCCGCCTCCAGCCGAGGCGCGTCCTCCGGCTGAAGGTGTACGGCGACATGGGTGCCCTTGAAGGTCCGCGCGGCCACCGCACAGCGCAGCCCCTCCTCCGCGCCCACGAGCCGTACCCCCGCGGGCCGCACCAGCACGCGACGCACCCCCTGCGCGGCCCCCGCGGGGACCGGCACCTTGCCCCACGGCGTGTCCGCGGCCTCCCCGGCGACCGTCCCCTCGACCACGTTCTCGAAGCCGAGGAACCGGGCCACGAACTCGTCCGCCGGCCGCTGCCAGACCTCAAGGGGGGTACCTGACTGGGCGATCCGCCCGTCCCGCATGACCACGACCCGGTCGGCGAGCGCGAAGGCCTCGCCCTGGTCGTGCGTCACGGCGAGCACGGTGGTGCCCAACCGGCCGAAGAGCTCCCGGAGTTCGACGACCAGCCGTTCCCGCAGCGAGCGGTCCAGTTGCCCGAGCGGCTCGTCGAGCATCAGCAGCCACGGCCGGGGCGCGAGGGCCCGGGCCAGCGCCACCCGCTGCTGCTCACCGCCGGAGAGCGCGGCGACGGCTCGGCGTCCGGCACCCGGAAGCCCGACCAGTTCCAGCAACTCCCGTACGCGCTCGTCCTGTTGGATCTTCGGCACCGCGTGCATCCGCAGCCCGAACGCCACGTTCCCACCCACGTCCCGCTGCGGAAACAGCTGATGGTCCTGGAACATCAGCCCGACCCCCCGCTTGTGTGCGGGCACGCCCGCCTGGTCGCGCCCGTCGAGCAACACCCGCCCGGCATCCAGGGGTTGCAGCCCGGCCACCGCCCGCAGCAGCGTCGACTTGCCGCTGCCACTGGGCCCCAGCACGCACACCACCTCGTGCTCGGCGACATCGAGCGCGACCCCGTCCAGCGCGGCCCACCCGCCGAACCGTACCGTCGCGTCCTCAAGGCTCAGCAGCATCTAGAACTCCCCGGTCCGGTCGGTGCGCAGCCGCTCCAGCACCAGCAGCGCCACCGCGCACACCACCATCAGAATCGTGGAAAGGGCCATCGCCTGGCCGTAGTTGAGTTCGCCCGCCCGTCCCAGCAGCCGCGCCACGGCGACCGGCAGCGTCGGATTGTCGGGCCGCGCGATGAACACCGTCGCCCCGAACTCCCCCAGCGACACGGCGAACGCGAACCCCGCCGCGATCAGCAGCGCCCGCCGCACCATCGGCAGATCGACCTCGCGCCACACCCGCCAAGGCGATGCCCCGAGCACCGCCGCCGCCTCCCGCAGCCGCTGGTCCACCGCCCGCAGTACGGGCAGCATGGTCCGTACGACGAAGGGGACCCCGACCAGCGCCTGCGCGAGCGGCACCAGGATCCAGGAGGCCCTGAGGTCCAGCGGCGGCTCGTCGAGGGCGATCAGGAACCCGAACCCGACGGTCACCGCGGACACCCCGAGCGGCAGCATCAGCAGCGCGTCGAAGCCGCGCACGAACCGGCCCGCGTCCCGCCGCGTCAACGCTGCCGCGGCCAGACCGCCGATCACCAGGGCGATGACGGTGGCGGCGACGGCGTACCGCAGTGAATTGCCGATCGCCTCGATCGGCGGGACAAGGAAGATCCCGCCGGCGTCACTGGTCAGCGCCCGGTAGTAGCCGAAGTCGGGCGCGTCGAGGGACCGCTGCACCAGCACGGCGAGCGGCAGCAGAAGCAGCACGACGACGGTGGCGAGGACGCCGGCCAGCAGCAACCACTGCCCGGTCCCGCGCGGCCGGCGCGACGTCACGGACGCGTCCACCAGGCGCAGGGCGCTCTCCCGCCGCCGTACGGTCCACGCGTGCACGGCGAGGATCGCGCCCACCGCGACGAACTGGATCAGCGTCAGCACGGCGGCCGAGGACAGGTCGAAGATCTCGGAGGTCTGCCGGTAGATCTCCACTTCGAGGGTCGAGAAGGTCGGCCCGCCGAGGATCTGCACGACACCGAAGGACGTGAAGGTGAAGAGGAACACCATGAGCGCGGCGGCGGCCACGGCGGGCGCGAGCGCGGGCAGGGTGACCGTCCGCCAGGCCCGCATACGGGACGCGCCGAGCATGCGCGCGGCCTCCTCCTGGCGCGGGTCCAGCTGCGCCCAGAGCCCGCCGACCGTCCGTACGACCACCGCGTAGTTGAAGAAGACGTGCGCGAGCAGGATCGCCCACACCGTCGTGTCGAGCCGTACGCCCCACAGCTCGTCCAGCAGCCCGCCGCGGCCGACGAGGGCCAGGAACGCCGTACCGACGACGACGGTCGGCAGCACGAAGGGGACCGTCACCACGGCCCGCAGGATCTGCTTGCCGGGGAAGTCGAAGCGGGCGAAGACATACGCGCCGGGCAGCGCGACCAGCAGCGTCAGGGCGGTGGAGGCGAGCGCCTGCCAGGTGGTGAACCACAGGACGTGCCGGATGTCGGACTGCCCGAGCACATCCCACAGACGCGCGAACTGCCACGCCCCGTCGACCCGCAGACCGCGCGCGACGATCGCGGCGACGGGGTAGGCGAAGAAGGCCGCGAAGAACGCGACGGGCACGGCCATGAGGCCGAGCCGCGCCGCCGTGCTCTTCCCGGGGCCCTTGCGCGGGGCTACTTCAGTACGAGCGAGGTCCACGACTTGACCCACTGGTCACGGTTCTCGGCGATCTCGGCCGGGTCCATGGTCTGAGGATCCTTGGCCTGCGGCCCGTACTTCGTGAACTCGGCCGGCACCTGGGCGCCCTGGCGCACCGGGTAGACGAACATGTTCAGCGGCATGTCGTCCTGGAACTCCTTGGTGAGCAGGAAGTCGAGGAGCGCCTTGCCGCCCTTGGCGTTCGCGGCGTTGCTCAGCAGGCCCGCGTACTCGACCTGCCGGAAGCAGGTGCCGGTCGCGACACCCGTGGGCGCGGTCGTCGGCTTCGGGTCGGCGTAGATCACCTCGGCGGGCGGCGAGGAGGCGTAGGAGACGACGAGCGGCCGGTCGGCGCCGGTCTTCTTGCCGGTGGAGGAGCCGGAGAACTCCTCGTTGTAGGCCTGCTCCCAGCCGTCGACGACCTTCACGCCGTTGGCCTTCAGCTTCTTCCAGTAGTCCGGCCAGCCGTCGTCGCCGTACTTTGCGGCGGTTCCGAGCAGGAACCCGAGCCCCGGCGAGGAGGTGGAGGCGTTCTCCGTGACGAGCAGGTTCTTGTACTCGGGCTTGATCAGGTCGTCGAAGGAGGTCGGCGGGGTCAGCTTGTGCTTGCTGAAGTACGCCTTGTCGTAGTTGACGCAGATGTCGCCGGTGTCGATCGGCGTGACCCGGTGCTTGTCCTGGTCGACCCGGTACTCGGGCAGGACCTGGTCGGAGCCCTTCGCCTCGTACGACTGGAAGAGCCCGTTGTCGAGCGCCCGCGACAGCAGGGTGTTGTCGACGCCGAAGAAGACGTCGCCCTGCGGGTTGTCCTTGGTGAGGATGGCCTTGTTGACGGCCTGCCCGGCGTCGCCGTCCTTGAGGACCTTGACCTTGTACCCGGACCGCTTCTCGAAGTCCGCGAGGACGTTCTTCGACACGGCCCACGAGTCGTGGCTGACGAGGGTCACGGTCTTGGAGTCGGAGCTGCCGGAGTCGGACGACGACCCGCAGGCGGCCAGCCCGACCATGCCCAGCCCGACGACCAGCACCGTGGCCTTTTTGGTGATGCTCACTGAATTCCTCCTGGGGTTGACCAGGAAGAGACGCGGCCCTGCCCGGGAACCTCGGAGAATCCGAAGGTTCCCGGGCAGGGCGCAACAGCTCGAGTGATGACCGAACTTCCTACCCAGAATGACCTGGGCGAGGTTCAGAGGGTCTGCGGCCGGTGCCGCACTCTCAGCGCTGTGGCGCTCCCCTGTCGGAATATGAAGATGTACTTACGCGGGTCACACTACCGCTCGGTCGCGGCGAGCTGACCACACGCCCCGTCGATCTCCTGTCCACGGGTGTCCCGGATCGTGACCGGCACACCATGGGCGGCGATGGCCTCCACGAACGCTTTCTCGTCCTCGGGGCGGGAGGCGGTCCACTTCGACCCCGGGGTCGGGTTCAGCGGGATCAGGTTGACGTGCACCGGCCTGCCCTTGAGCAGCCGCCCGAGCCGGTCACCGCGCCACGCCTGGTCGTTGATGTCCCGGATCAGCGCGTACTCGATGGACAGCCGGCGCCCGGACTTCTCGACGTACTCGAATCCGGCGTCGAGCACCTCGCGCACCTTCCACCGCGTGTTCACGGGGACGAGGGTGTCGCGCAGTTCGTCGTCGGGGGCGTGCAGCGAGATGGCGAGCCGGCATTTGAAGCCCTCGTCGGCGAACCGGTGGATCGCCGGAACGAGACCGACCGTCGAGACGGTGATCCCACGCTGGGACAGCCCGAGGCCGTCCGGCTCGGGGTCGGTGAGCCTACGGATGGCCCCGACCACCCGGTTGTAGTTGGCGAGCGGCTCGCCCATGCCCATGAACACGATGTTGCTGAGCCGCGACGGCCCTCCCGGACTGTTTCCATTCCCGGGGGACGACCCCCCAGACCCCCCGAATTCCCCGTCCCTCAGGGCCCGCATCCCGTCCACGATCTGGTGCACGATCTCGGCGGTGGACAGGTTCCGGTCCAGACCCGCCTGCCCCGTCGCACAGAACGGGCAATTCATCCCGCACCCCGCCTGGGAACTGATGCACATGGTCACCCGGTCCGGGTAGCGCATCAGCACCGACTCCACGAGCGTCCCGTCGAAGAGCCGCCACAGCGTCTTGCGGGTGGTGTCCTCGTCGGTCGACAGATGCCGCACGACGGTCATGAGCTCGGGAAGCAGCGCCTCCTGAAGCCGACCGCGCGAGCCGGCCGGAATGTCGGTCCACTCCTGCGGATCGTGCGCGTACCGCGCGAAATAGTGCTGCGAGAGCTGCTTGGCACGAAACGGCTTCTCGCCGATCTCGGCGACGGCTTCCTTGCGCTCACCGGGGGTGAGGTCGGCAAGGTGCCGCGGCGGCTTCTTGGCTCCGCGGGGGGCGACGAATGTGAGTTCTCCGGGCTTAGGCATGGCCGTACCAGTGTCGCAGATCGACAGGTGTGGCCCGGGCCGCCGGAATTCCGGGGCCCGGAGGGCACACGTCGGTACGGCCGCGGCCTGCCTCGCCCGGCCTGGTCGATGAGGGTGTCTCGCGGTGTGTCTAGGCCCTGTCGTCAAATTCCCGTCGTCCGCCCGAAGGGCGGGCCGCGCGCCCGCCGCGGTAGCGGCTTGTGTTGCTGTAGGTGCGTGCTCTCGGCGTGCCGGGCGCAGGCCCTCGTACTGGTTGTACGTGGGCCTGCGCCCGGTGCGGCGAGTGGGGGCACCTCCCACGCCTTTAAGGCAGTGGGGGAGCGTGCCTGGCGTCGCGCGGCAGGCGGGAATTTGACGACAGGGCCTAGGCGGACGGCCGCTCCAGCCGGTCCTTGAGCAGCTGCTCGTCGCGCGGCAGCTCCTTGCGGGCCTGAGGGCGGGCGACGAGCGGTACGAACAGCTTGCCCATGCCGTGGCCCTCGAAGTCGAGCTCCACCGTGACGCGGGAGCGGCGTCCCTCGTCGAGCGGCTCGATCTCACCGTGGACGCGCGGCCTGACGGGGCCGTCGATGCCGCGCAGACCCCAGCTGTACGGCGGCTCGTGCTCGGTGTACTCCACGGTCATCGGGATCTCGCGCGTGCCGAGGCGCCGGGTGACCTTGACGCGGGAGCCGGTGTGCAGCGGACCCTCGTCGAGTCGCTCCGCCGAGACGGCACTCAGCTGCCAGTCCGGCAGGTGGGAGGGGTCGGTGACATACGCGTAGACGTCGTCGGGGCTGCGGTCGACGTCGATCACTTCTCGGATGGCGGACATCGCGCCCTCCTTCCAGGGCGTCCCTCTTCGAGGGCCGGGGCGGTCCCCTTTGAGGGCCTACACCGGAATCGTCCCACTCGACGGACCAGGAGGCCATCGCGCGCGGACGCACGGGAGCCCCCGCCGCGGCGGGGGCTCCAGGGGGTACGGCGGTCAGCCGGACCCGACGAAGATCACGAGAAGCAGACGTCGCCACGCCGCGGTAGTGCTCCCGACTCAGCCAGAGCCGACAAAGACGACGAGCAGGAGCCACACGACAGGAGCCGTGGGCAGCAGCGAATCCAGTCGATCCATGATGCCGCCGTGCCCCGGCAGCAGCGTCCCCATGTCCTTGATGCCCAGGTCCCGCTTGATCATGGACTCGCCGAGGTCCCCGAGCGTGGCGCTGGCCGCGACGGCGAAGCCGAGGATCAGGCCCTGCCACCAGATGCCGTCGTCGATCAGGAACTGCATGCACAGGGCGCCCGCCACCATGGCGAAGCTCACCGCTCCGAGCAGGCCCTCGCGGGTCTTGCCGGGGCTGATGCGCGGAGCGAGCTTGTGTTTGCCGAAGCGCCAGCCGATGGCGTACGCCCCGGTGTCGCTCACGACCGTCAGCAGCAGGAATGTCAGCACGCGCCGATGCCCGTCGTCGGCGGTCAGCATCATGGCGACGAACGTGGCCAGGAACGGGACGTAGAAGGCCGCGAAGATGCCCGCCGTGACGTCCTTGAGGTAGCCCTCCGGCGGTTCCGTCATGCGCCAGACCAGGACGCCCAGCGCGGTGAGCGCCATGGCGACCCACGCGCCCTCGGCACCCCGGACGTAACCGGAGACCACCATCGCCGCCCCGCCGAGCGCCAGCGGCACCAGCGGCACCTTGATGCCCTTGCGCTCGTCCAGCCGCTTGGTCAGCTCCCACAGGCCCACCACGACGGCGACCGCTATGACCCCGACGAACACGGCCTTGACGATGAACAGGGACGCGACGATCACCGCGCCGAGCCCGACACCGACCCCTATGGCCGCACTCAGGTCCCGGCCCGCGCTCTTCTTCTGCGGCGCGGGCGCCGGCTGCGAGGAGTCGGGCATGGGCTCCGGATTCTGCGGCGCCGCCCGGTGGGGCCGCGCCCGCGGCGTGTCGTCATGGCCGTAGGCCTGGGCCTGCGGCGGGCCGTACGGTGGAGTCCGCTGCGCGTCGTACGGCGGCGTCCGCTCAGGCTCCTCGCGGAACAAGGGGCCGCTCAGCCGAGCGGCCCCCCGGTCGTCATCCTGGTCTCCGCCATGCGCGGGTACGTCGGGCACGATGGGCATGGGGCGAGTGTGCTGCGCGTCATGCGCATCGTACGTGGGACCCGCCGGGGCAGCACCCTGGTCGGTGGGCCCCCAGTACCCGGTGTGGGGCGGGGCCCCCCAGGAAGAGTCGTTCATCAGACCTCGAGCAGCTCCGCTTCCTTGTGCTTGAGGAGCTCGTCCACCTGGGCGACGTACTTCGCGGTGGTGTCGTCGAGCTCCTTCTCCGCACGGCGGCCCTCGTCCTCGCCTACCTCGCCGTCCTTGATCAGCTTGTCGATGGCGTCCTTGGCCTTGCGGCGGACGGCGCGGATGGACACCTTGGCGTCCTCGGCCTTGCCCTTGGCGACCTTGATGTACTCGCGGCGGCGCTCCTCGGTGAGCTCGGGGAACACCACCCGGATGATGTTGCCGTCGTTGCTCGGATTGACGCCCAGGTCGGAGTCGCGGATCGCCTGCTCGATGTTGCGCAGCGCGCTCTTGTCGAACGGGGTCACGACCGCCATGCGCGGCTCCGGCACGGAGAACGAGGCCAGCTGGTTGATCGGCGTCGGGGCGCCGTAGTACTCGGCCACGATCTTGTTGAACATCGCCGGGTGCGCACGGCCGGTGCGGATCGCGGCGAAGTCCTCCTTGGCGACCACGACGGCCTTCTCCATCTTCTCCTCGGCCTCGAGGAGGGTCTCTTCGATCACCACTTGCTCCTGCGTGTCTTGAGTAGGCCCGGCTGCGGTTCCTTGATGGGGCGGCGGCCGGCTGCGTCGCGTCTTCTTCCTGCACGGTTCCCGACCCGCAGGACATTGTCCATCCCCCGGTCAGGGTCCGTCCCGTCCGTCCCCCGGACGGGGTGGTACCCGGGTCGTCAGGCCCGGCTGCCCTGGTCACCCACGAGCGTGCCGATCTTCTCACCCTTGACGGCGCGCGCGATATTGCCCTCCGCCAGAAGCTCGAAGACGAGGATCGGGAGCCTGTTGTCCCGGCACAGCGTGATCGCGGTCATGTCGGCGACCTTGAGGTCGCGGGTGATGACCTCGCCGTAGCCGAGGGAGTCGAACTTGACCGCGTCCGGGTTGGTCTTCGGGTCGGAGTCGTAGACCCCGTCCACGCCGTTCTTGCCCATCAGCAGCGCCTCGGCGTCGATCTCCAGGGCGCGCTGGGCGGCGGTGGTGTCGGTGGAGAAGTAGGGCATGCCCATACCGGCGCCGAAGATGACCACACGGCCCTTCTCCAGGTGGCGCACGGCGCGCAGCGGGATGTACGGCTCGGCGACCTGGCCCATGGTGATGGCCGTCTGCACCCGGCTGTCGATGCCCTCCTTCTCCAGGAAGTCCTGGAGGGCGAGGCAGTTCATCACCGTGCCGAGCATGCCCATGTAGTCGGAGCGGGCACGGTCCATGCCGCGCTGCTGCAGTTCGGCGCCGCGGAAGAAGTTGCCGCCGCCGATGACGACCGCGATCTGGGCGCCGTCGCGCACGACCGCGGAGATCTCTCGGGCGATCTTGTGCACCACATCGGGGTCCACGCCCAGGCCGCCGCCACCGGCGAAGGCCTCTCCGGACAACTTCAGCAGAAACCGGCCGCATACTTTGCCGTCGTCGCTCTTCTGGGCCTTGGTGGTCATGGAGATCCCGCCTCTTTCACGTGGTGCACATGCGAAGAAGGCCATTGCCGGTGGGGTGTTCGCATCCCATGCGCGGCAATGGCCTCCTCGTCAGATCTGCTGTCGTCCCCCACGCACGCGTGCGTGGGGGCGTACGCGGACGACTGGTACGACCCTATCGGGGTCGCGCGTCGATCGCCGTACGGACTCAGATGCCGACCTTGATGCGCGTGAAGCGCTTCAGGGTGACACCGGCCTCGTCCAGAACCTTCTGGACCGACTTCTTGTTGTCGAGCGCGTACGGCTGACCGAGCAGCGTGGCGTCCTTGAAGAAGCCGTTGACGCGACCCTCGACGATCTTGGCGATCGCGGCCTCGGGCTTGCCCTCGGCGCGGGTGGTCTCCTCGGCGATGCGGCGCTCGGACTCGACGACGTCGGCCGGCACGTCGTCCTTGGAGAGGTACTTCGGCGCGAAGGCGGCGATGTGCTGGGCGACGCCCTTGGCGACCTCGGCGTTCGGCTTGTCGAGCTCGACGAGGACACCGATCTGCGGGGGCAGGTCGGGCATCGTGCGGTGCATGTACGCCGTCACGAAGCCGTCCGCGAACTGCGCGAAGCGGTCCAGGACGATCTTCTCGCCGAGGTTGGCGTTGGCCTCGTCGACGTACGCCTGGACGGTCTTGCCGGGCTCGATCTCGGAGGCGAGCAGGGCCTCGAGGTCGGCCGGGGCGGCCTTGGCGACGTGCTTGGCGATCGTGGTGGCGACGGCCTGGAACTTGTCACCCTTGGCGACGAAGTCCGTCTCGCACTTCAGCTCGACGAGGACGCCGGAGGAGTTGTCGTCGGCGATGATCGAGACCACGGCGCCGTTCTCGGCGGAGCGGCCCTCGCGCTTGGCGACGCCCTTCTGGCCCTTGATGCGGAGCGCCTCGACGGCCTTCTCGACGTTGCCCTCGGCCTCGTCCAGCGCCTTCTTGCAGTCCATCATGCCGGCGCCGGTGAGCTCGCGGAGCTTCTTGACGTCGGCGGCGGTGTAGTTCGCCATGAGTCTGAGAATCTTTCTCGAAGTCTGGAAGATCGAAGATCTGCGGGGTCTGCGGCCTCCATGGAGCGGTACGGCCGTGACGCACCGCCGACCTACGGGTGAACGGCGGGAGCGGTCTTCACCGCGCCGGAGGCGCTGTGGGATGCAGTACCGCTCCCGCCGTCACCGCTGACGGGTCGGTCGTCAGGCCTGCTCGCCCTCGGCGGCCGGAGCGGCCTCAGCGGCGGGGGCCTCGGCGGCAGGGGCCTCGGCAGCCGGAGCCTCAGCAGCGGCCTCGGCCGGCTTCTCCGCCTCGTCCGCCTTCTTCTCGCCCTCGAGCAGGTCGCGCTCCCACTCGGCGAGCGGCTCGCCCGCGGCCTTCTCGCCCTTGCCCTCGGTGGCGACACCGGAGCGGGCGATGAGACCCTCGGCGACCGCGTCGGCGATCACACGGGTGAGCAGGGTGACGGAGCGGATCGCGTCGTCGTTGCCCGGGATCTTGTAGTCGACCTCGTCGGGGTCGCAGTTGGTGTCGAGGATGGCGACGACCGGGATGTTGAGCTTCCGGGCCTCACCGACCGCGATGTGCTCCTTCTTGGTGTCCACGATCCAGACGGCGCTGGGCACCTTCTGCATCTCGCGGATACCACCGAGGGTCTTCTCCAGCTTGGCCTTCTCGCGCGAGAGCACGAGAAGCTCCTTCTTGGTCAGACCGGAAGCGGCGACGTCCTCGAAGTCGATCTGCTCGAGCTCCTTGAGGCGCTGCAGACGCTTGTAGACGGTCGAGAAGTTGGTGAGCATGCCGCCCAGCCAGCGCTGGTTGACGTAGGGCATGCCGACGCGGGTGGCCTGCTCGGCGATGGCCTCCTGCGCCTGCTTCTTCGTGCCGACGAACATGACCGTGCCGCCGTGGGCGACGGTCTCCTTGACGAACTCGTAGGCGCGGTCGATGTACGACAGCGACTGGAGCAGGTCGATGATGTAGATGCCGTTGCGCTCGGTGAAGATGAATCGCTTCATCTTCGGGTTCCAGCGACGGGTCTGGTGACCGAAGTGGACGCCGCTTTCCAGCAGCTCCCGCATCGTGACGACGGCCATGGCCGTTCTCCTTGGTGTTCTCGGTTGTGCCGCGTGTGCCGGACGGCACCCGCGCCTGACGCCCACGTGCGCCGTGCCGCAAAGGACCGAGGAGCGCTGACACCGGACGGTGAACCGGCCTGGTGTCGGGGCGTGCGAAGTCGACCCGGTGACCCGGATCGCCAAAGGAAGTGTACGGGACCCGGGAGGCAGCGGGTGACGCCGCTGTCCACAACCGGGGAGTTGTCCACAGGTCCCGGCCATGATCGGGCGTGCTGCGGGACGGTTCTCGCATGCGAGCGAAACGATGCGTGGCTGCGTGTGTCGGGTTGTTGCTGGTGCTGGCGGTGGCGATGACGGTGACGACCTGCGTGCTCCGACCGAGCGGCCGGCCCCTCACCTTCACCCCGGCCGGCGCCGACACCTCGGTACCGGCCCTCGGCCGCGTCTGGCCCGTGGGTATCCGCCCTCAGGTCCTACGAACCTGGGAACCCCCACCGACACCGTACGCCCGCGGCCACCGGGGCGTGGACCTGGCGGCCGCTCCCGGGACACCGGTACGGGCGGTGGCGGCGGGCCGGGTGTCCTTCGCGGGCCGCGTTGCGGGAAAGGGGGTCGTCTCGGTGGAGCTGACGGGAACGGGCGATCCCCCACTCCGGACCACGTACGAGCCGGTGCGGGCGTCGGTGAAGAAGGGGGAGGAGGTGGAGGCGGGCGAAGTGGTGGGCACGGCGGAGCCGACGGGTTCGCACTGCACGACCGCGTGCGTCCACTGGGGCCTGCGAAGAGGCGACACCTACCTGGACCCACTGTCACTGCTACCACCGTGGCTGCTCCGGCGAGGTCCATCGAGGTTGCTGCCAGTACTGGGCGTACCGCTGCCTTCATAGCCGGGTAGCCACGTAGCCGCGTACAGCCTGCACATCCGGCGTAGCTGCGGGCGGTCGTGCCGCTGGGGCGGCTCCCGACCCACAGAGAGCGGCGCCCCGCGAGCGCGGGCGAGTGACCCACCCCACGCCGGCCCCCCGCTAACCTCAGCCCCGCACACCCCGCAAAGCCATCCCCACCGCCGCCTCCGTAATCACCGAAGGCTCCTCCGCGGCCCCCAGCTCAATCCTCCGCACAGCCGCGTCCACAACCCCCTGCAGCAACATCGCCGCCATCCGAGGCTGCGCGTGCCCCATCTCCCCCAAAGCCTCGACGATCATCGCCACAAGCCCCCCGTGCGCGGCCCGGATCTTCTCCCGAGCCCCCGCATCGAGTTCACTCGCCGAGATCGCCACCACGGCCCGGTGCCGCCGGTCCCCGACCAACGCCAACTGCTGCCGCACATACGCCTCGACTTTGCCCTCCGGCGTCGAGGCCCGCTCCATCGCCGCCGAGACGTCCGCCGCCCAGACCGGGAAGTCGACCTCGCACAGCTCCTCGACCACGGCGGCCCGCGACCGGAAGTACTCGTACACGGACGAGCGGGCGAGTCCCGTCCGCTCGGCGAGGGCCGGGAAGGTCAGCGCCTCCGTCCCGCCCTCGGACAGCAGGGAACGAGCCGCGTCCAGCAGGGCGGCTCGCTGCATCGACCGGTGCTCGGCCACGGAGGCCGCTCGAATCCTTGGCACGCAACCACTTTACGGACGAGCCACCTCCGACGGCAGTGACTCCCACCGCATCAGCGACCGAAACTCGCCAGCTTGGCCCGCAACTGGAGCACGGACTTGGTGTGGATCTGGCTCACCCGGCTCTCGGTCACCCCCAGCACGTTCCCGATCTCGGCGAGCGTGAGCCCCTCGTAGTAGTACAGCGTCACCACGGTCTTCTCCCGCTCGGGCAGCGTGTTGATCGCCCGCGCCAGAAACCGCCGCAGCTCCCGGTCCTCCGCCACCTCGACCGGGTTGTCCGCGGCGGTGTCCTCCAGCGTGTCCATGACGCTCAGCCCGTCGCCGCCCTCGCCCCCGCAGTGCAGCAGCTCCTCCAGGGCCACCACGTTCGCCAGCGACAACTGGCTGAACACGGCGTGGAGCTCGTCCACCGCGATCCCCATCTCGGCGGCCACCTCCCCCTCCGACGGTGTCCGCCTGAGCTTCGCCTCCAGCGTCGCGTACGCCCGCTCGACGTTGCGCGCCTTCTGCCGCACCGAGCGCGGAATCCAGTCCAGTGCCCGCAGCTCGTCGATCATGGCGCCCCGGATCCGGGTGATCGCGTACGTCTCGAACTTGATCTCCCGGTCGATGTCGAACTTCTCGATCGCGTCGATCAGCCCGAACACGCCCGACGACACGAAGTCCGCCTGCTCCACATTGGGCGGCAGCCCCACGCTCACGCGTCCCGCCACGTACTTCACCAGCGGTGAGTAGTGCAGGATCAGCTGCTCGCGCAGCCGCTCGTCCCCGGTCGCCTTGTACGACCGCCACAGCTCGTCGAGCGTCGAAGGAGCGGGCGGCCGCACGCTGCCACCCTCGCGGGCGGCTGAGGGGATCGCCGTCCGGTCGGACCCGGAGGTGTGTTGGGGCATTCGTCGCCTTGTGCCGTTCTGCCGTGAAGTGGTGCTGCCTGGGGGAGCTGTCGTCTGATGTCTGTCTGTTTGTCGAGATGCCGGTCTGCGTCGGAATCCACGTGAGCGTAGCGTGACTGACGTGTCGCGGTGCGCGAAGGACGATGCTCGACCCGTACGCGGATGTGTTCCGCGAGCCGCCCCACGGCACCGCATCCGTAGCTCTACGTGATCATCGAATCGCGCCAACTACCGGAATTCCCAAGGGCGTCAGGGTTCCCCCGGACGGCCGAACACGCTCGGTCAACTCCCCCGTCGACCGCCCCGTGCGGAGATCATCGCCTGGCGTGTCAACTTCCAGCCGTCGCTGTGTCGTTCGACGTAACCAAGTGATCGGAGTTCGTACAGTCTCGCGATCGCGTCGTCCTGGGTGGTCTGCGCACCGCATGCGATCTCGTCCGCGGCCGCCGCGCGGTGTCCCGGCAGCGCGGCCAGGACCCGCCGAGCGGCGGCGTCGAGGAGATCGCGCGGCAGCACGGGTCCGCGCCTCTCCGGCGCGAGCTCGCCCATGTCGCCGACCAGCTCGACGACCTCCGTGGCATCGGTGACCAGCACCGCCTCCTGGCGCAGCAGCTCGTGCACCCCGGCCGAGAGCCCGCTGGTGGCCGGCCCTGGCACCCCCATCGTGTGGCGGCCCAACCGCTGTGCCGCACGCGCCGTGACCAGCGAACCGCTCCGGTACGCGGCCTCGACGACCACGGTGCCCCGGGTGAGCGCGGCGATCACCCGGTTCCGCAGCACGAATCTGCTGGGTGTCGGGTGATCACCGGGCGGCAGCTCCCCGACGACCAGTCCCTGTTCCGCGATCCTGGTGATCAGCTGGGTGTGTCCGCGCGGATAGGGCCGGTCGACGCCGCAGGCCAGGACGGCGACGGTGGCGCCGCCCGCGCCCAGGGCGCCGCGGTGGGCGGCGCCGTCGACCCCGTAGGCACCGCCGGACACCACGACCCAGCCGCGCTCGGCGAGGCCGGCGGCGAGGGTGGCCGCCATGTGGGCGCCGTACTCGGTGCAGGCGCGGGCGCCCACGACGGCCACGGACCGCAGCGCCCACATCCGCAGACTGGCCCGACCGCGCACCCACAGGCCCAGGGGCCGCGCGTCCCCCAGGTCGTCGAGCTGCCCCGGCCACTCGCCGTCCCCCGGACGCACGAACCGCACCCCGGCGCCCCGGGCAACGGCGAGATCCCTCCGCGGCTCGGCCTCCCCGGCCCGGGCCAGCAACCCCGCCCACCGCTTGTCACTCACCCCCGGCAGGGCCACGCCTCCCTCCCGCAACCGCCGAACCACTTCGTCCACCCCGAACTCCCGCACCCACCGTCCGGCGACCTCGTCGCCGGGCTCGATGACTCGGGCGAGAAAGACACGGCCGAGCAGTTCGCCGTCCGGGTCGTCGCCGCCGTTCACGTCAGCGCCCCGATGGCCATGGGGACGCCTCGCGGCACTCCCGTACGCAGTTGCAGCGCCAGGGCGACGTCCGTCGCGTCGGGGCGGTCGCGGCCGACGAGGTCGGCGACGGTCCAGGCCACGCGCAGGACACGGTCGAGGCCGCGAGCGGTCAGCACACCCCGCTCCAGGTTCCGCTCCGCTTCGTCCATGGCGCCGGGCGCGGCATGCCAGCGGCTGCGCAGCTCACGTCCCGGGATCTCGCTGTTCGTCCGCCACGGGGTGCCCACCAGGCGGTTCGCCGCTCGTTCCCTCGCCTCCCGGACCCGTTCGGCCACCGCCGCCGTCGACTCGCCCCGGGCGCCGCGCTCGGTCAGCGCGGCGCGCGTGAGGCGGTCCACCTCGACGCGCAGGTCGACCCGGTCGAGCAGCGGGCCGGACAGCCTGGCCTGATAGCGGCGGACCGCGGAGGGCGGGCACTCGCACAGGTCACTCGTCTGGGAGAAGCGGCCGCAAGGGCAGGGGTTGGCCGCGAGCACCATCAGGAACTTCGCCGGGAAGCGCACGACACCCGCGCTGCGGGCGATGACGACGTGCCCCGCTTCCAGGGGCTGCCGGAGGGCGTCCAGGGCCTGGCTGTTGAACTCCGGCGTCTCGTCCAGAAAGAGAACGCCCCGGTGGGACAGCGACACCGCCCCGGGCCGGGCGATGCCGGGGCCGCCGCCGACCAGTGCCTGCATCGTCGCCGAGTGGTGCGGGGCGCAGTAGGGGGCGACGTCGATCAGCGGCTTTCCGGGGGGCAGCAGGCCCGCCACCGAGTGCACCGCCGTGACTTCCAGGGACTCCTCCCGGCCGAGCCGGGGCAGGATGGCGGGCAGCCGCTCCGCGAGCATCGTCTTCCCGGCGCCGGGCGGCCCCTCCAGGAACAGGTGGTGTCCGCCCGCCGCGGCGACCTCCACCGCCGTGCGGGCCGAGAGCTGGCCCACGACGTCGGCGAGGTCGTGGCCGTGGTCGAGCTGGGCGGCGCCCAGGCTGTGCATGCCCGTGGCCGCGCCCGTGCCCGGCACCCGCAGTCCGGCGAGGAGCGGGTCGGGACGGCCCGCCTCGTCCGGCTCCTCCTCGGGCACGGGTTCGTCCGCGAGGACCGCGATCAGCTGCCGCAGGCTGCGCACCCCCAGGACGGACACGCCTGGCACCAGGGACGCCTCGGCGGCGGCGCACTCGGGCACCACCACCTGCTCGTAGCCGGCGTCGGCCGCGGCCAGCACCGCCGGGAGGATGCCCCGAACCGGCCGTACCCGTCCGTCGAGGCCCAGCTCGCCGATCATCACGATGTCGGCCAGCACCCGGGGATCGATCCGCTCGGCGGCGCCGAGGACGGCACAGGCGACGGCGAGATCGAAACCCGAACCGGCCTTGGGCACGGACGCCGGACTGAGTCCCACCGTCAGCTTCTTCTGCGGCCACTCGGCCCCGGAATTGACCACCGCGGCCCGCACTCGGTCCCGGCTCTCCGTCAGGCTCTTGTCCGGCAGCCCCACCAGCGTGAACGCCGCGACCCCCGGTTCCAGGTCGGCCTGGACCTCGACCACCACGCCCTCGACGCCCACCAGCGCCACCGCGCACGTACGTGCGAAACCCATCTCAGGCCACCCCCCGCACGTGCTCGACCACGGCCGCCCCGCGCGGGGGCAGGACCACACCGACCAGATCGATGCGGACGCCTCCCGGCGGTGCCCCTCCGTGGGCGTGGATCCAGCGTTCGGCCAGGCCCCGCAGCCGCTCAGCCTTCTCCGGGGTCACCGCGGCCATCGGATGCTCGAAGGCACCCGCGCGGCGTGTCTTGACCTCGCAGACGACCAGGACGTCGCCGTCCCGGGCCACGATGTCGATCTCTCCGGTCCTGCCGCAGCGCCAGTTGCGCTCCAGGACCGTCATCCCGGCCTCGACCAGCCGCCGCGCGGCCAGCGTCTCGCCGTACTTGCCGAGTGCACTGCGTGCCAGATGAGCGTTCATGTCGGCACCACCTCCGGCGCCAACCGTCACGCATCCGACCGCATGAAGTGGATCTTGGTGGACTACTCAGCGGTTGTGGAAAACCTCGTCACCCTTGCGGGGGCATTCATCCACCCGGCAACTCCAGATCGCTCTTGTTCAGCTCCTCGATGTTCACGTCCTTGAATGTGAGTACCCTCACCTGCTTCACGAAGCGAGCCGGCCGGTACATGTCCCACACCCAGGCATCCGCCATGGACACCTCGAAGAACACCTCACCCTGGACCGAGTGCACCTGCATCTCGTAGTCGTTGGTCAGGTAGAAGCGCCGTTCGGTCTCGATCACGTACTTGAACAGACCGACGACATCGCGGTACTCCCGATAGAGCTTGAGCTCCATCTCGGTCTCGTACTTCTCGAGGTCCTCGGCGCTCATGGCATGTTCCCCTTCAGCCGTGCGATCCCCCCATTGTGCGCCAGTCCCGTGAGCCTCTAGACGATTTCGGTGTCCAAGGTCACGGGCCCGGCCGGGGGACCTTCGTCGAGCAGCCTGCTCAGCAGCTCGGCGAGTCTGGTCGGATACACCGTCTCATGTGCCCGGGTCAGTTCCTGACACGTCCACCAGCGTGCTCCGGCGACACTGCGCCGCTCCAGTTCGGTCAGGCCCGCCGCCTGCGGCTGCGGCCGGATCGTACGGGCCGTACGGGCCGTACGGGCCAGGTAGTACCACTCGTCCTGATCCCACCGGCGGCCCGCGAACGGGAAGGAGCACATCCGCCGCCACAGCACCGGGCCGAGTTCGACCTCGGTGATGCCGGTCTCCTCCGCGAGTTCCCTGAGCGCGGCCTCTTCACGACTCTCGTCGCCCTCCACGCCGCCCCCTGGCGTGAACCACCAGTCGTCGGCCGGATCGTCCGGCTCATGGCCATGCAGCAGCAGGATGCGGTCCTCGGGGTCCAGCAGCACCACCCGGGCGACCCTGCGCAACCCGCCCGCGTACGAGTCCGCCTCAGCGGGCACCGGCGAGCTCCGTACGCGTCCGGGAGCGGCCGCCCAGCCGCTTGGCGATCGGGCCGTACGCTCCGCCGCCGAGGACCAGCGCGGCCCCGACGACGATCAGCGCGCCGATCGTACGCAGCGGTCCCGGCGAGGACAGCGCCCCGAGGGTCTCGAAGCCCGTCGGCCGCTTGAGCATGCCGTTCATGGGCCACACCACGGCGTCCACCCGGCCGGTGACGGCACCGATCGAGACGGTGCCGCGCGCGGCGTCCGTCAGGTGGGCGGTGGAATCGAGGGAACCCTGGCGCTCGTCGCCCAGCAGGAACAGCCGGCCCTTGGGCACCGTCACGGTCGGGAAGTTCGTGATCTCGGCGGCGCTTCCCTCGGGCAGATACGGTTCGTCGATCTTCGTGCCGTTGACGGTCAGCTTGCCGTCGGTGCAACAGGACACCGTGTCGCCGCCGACGGCGACCACACGCTTGACGACGGCAGCGTTGGTCACCCAGCTCGTGTCCTTGAAGACCACGACGTCACCGCGGCGCACCTCGTCACCGTCCACGCGCTGGGCCAGCACCCGGTCGCCGGCGTCGATCGTGGGCGTCATCGAGCCGGTGGGCACGGTGTACGGCCGGTAGATCACCGCTCCCCAGGCGAATCCCCCGAGGAACAGCACAAGGCCCAGCGCGACGGCCAGTCCGGACAGTCGCTGTCCGGTCCGGCTGCCCACCGGGCCCATGCCTGTGCCGCCGCTGCGCGGGGCCGTACGCGTCGTGCTCTCGCCACCCATGGCTCCGCACCCTACCCGGCGGTACCTGACCCGGTCAGCCCTTCCGGACCGGCCAAGGTCACAAGCCGCACGAGGGTTTAACGAGCCTTGACCACAGGAGACGTCCGCTCAGCGTGTCTCGGCGGCCGAGATCTTCCTACGACGCCACAACGCCACCGGCACGACACCGGCGAAGACGAGTCCCTGGGGCGCGACCGTCAGGTCGGCGGACGCCTGGTTGTTCAGGCCGGACTGGTCGAAGGTGTCGGGGACCGGCAGGGTGTCCCAGCGGTTGATCGGCCAGGCCTTGACGATGGCGCGGCCCACGACCTCGTCCACCGGGACCATGCCCTTGTGCTCGTCCGACTGGTTGTAGCGCGAGTCGCGCGAGTTCTGCCGGTGGTCACCCATGACCCAGATGGAGCCCTTGGGGACCTTCACCGTGAACTGGCCGCCCTGGTCGTCGACACTGCACGGCGTGTTGCCGGGGTAGATGTACGACTTCTCGTCGAGCGCCTTGCCGTTGACCATCAGCGGGCCGGTGCCCTTGCACGAGACGGTGTCGCCGCCGACGCCGATGACCCGCTTGATCAGGTCCTTCTCCGACGGGGACGGCATCAGGCCGATCCAGCTGAGGAACGTCTGCACCGCGTTCGGGTTGGTCGTCGGCTCGCCCGCCAGCCAGTCGTCGGGGTCGTGGAAGACGACGACCTCGCCGCGCTCCGGCTCGGAGCCGAACCAGGGGGTGAGCTTGTCGACCAGGACGCGGTCACCCTGCTGAAGGGTGTTCTGCATCGAGTCGGACGGGATGGAGAACGCCTGCACCAGGAAGGTCTTGATCAGCAGCGCCAGCACCAGGGCGATGCCGATCAGGATGGGCAGCTCCTTCCAGAAGGAGCGCGGCTTCTTCGGCTGGGAGGACGAACCGCCCGGCCCTCCGGGCCCGTGGTCCCCGGGACCGTCCGTCCCGGGGCCGTCGCCCCTCGCCGTGCCGTCCTCGGCCGCCCCGGAGTCATTCCCGGAGGTCACAGCGCTGTCCGCGGCCGGAACGGCTGATTCCACGGGGCGTCCGCCGTGCTCCTCGCCGTCGTGTCCGGACCGTGCGCCAACCGCCACATCCCCCACGCCAACTCCTTACTCTGTGCCGCCGCCTGCCCCATGTCCGGCGCAGGCCCACCACTCCCATAACGAGCGGCAGTTCCGCAGGGCTCGGGAGGTGGATCGTTCCGTTCGGATCGTCGGGAGCAACCCTAAGCGACAGCTGGGGAGACGCGGTCGTCCCAGGCCCCGAGTCGGACACGGAAGCATAGGTTTTCGGCTCCTCCAGGGTGGTCCAGTGGCCGAAGGGCCAGGCGATGACCATGGCCCGTCCGACCACGGAGTCCTCGGAGACCGTGCCGCCGTAGTCGGTGTCCTGGTGCGAGCGGGAGTCCGCGGAGTTGGATCGGTGGTCGCCCATCACCCACAGCCGGCCCGCCGGGACGGTAATCTCGAACGGTTGTATGGACGGGGCGTTGCCGGGATACAGATAGTCCTCGTTCAGGGGTACGCCGTTGACGGTGACGCGCCCCTGCGTGTCACAGCACTTGACGCGGTCGCCGCCGACACCGACGACCCGCTTGATGAGGTCTTTCTCGTTGTCCGACGGCAGCAGGCCGATGAAGGTGAGCGCCTCCTTGACCTGCTTGACGACGATCGGGTCGTCCTGCTGCGTGGTGGGCTGCTCGTCCTGGAGCCAGCCGCCGGGGTCCTTGAAGACGACGACGTCCCCGCGCTGCGGCTTGGAGCCGAACCACGGGGTGAACTTGTCGACCAGGACCCGGTCGCCGATCTGGATCGTCTGCTCCATGGAGCCGGACGGGATCACGAACGCCTGGACGAGGAAGGTCTTCAGGACGAGGGCTATGAGGACCGCGACGCCGACGAGGAGGGGTATCTCCTTCATCGCGCTGCGCCTGCGCCGCCGCTTGACCTTGCGCTGGAGCTTGCGCCGCTCGGCACGGCTGCGCCCTGCGCCCGGACCGGCGGCTGCCCGCCGGGCACCGGTGGGCAGCAGATTGTCGGCCGCGTTGGACGCACCTCGCGGTTTGCCACGGCTACCCATGGGCGCCCACCGCTCTTGGGGGCTTCGCCTCCGGGACGCTGGGCACACGCGCGTAGGCGCCGGGGCCGTGGATGCGGGTGAAGTGGCCGACGGGCCAGACGATCCAGTCGGCCCGTCCGATGACGTCGTCGACGGGGATCATGCCGCCGCCGGGTGAGCCCAGATGGTCGCGGGAGTCGCTGGAGTCGCTGCGATGGTCGCCGAGGACGAAGAGGGTGCCCTGGGGCACGACGACGTCGAAGGGCACCGTGGACGGGCTGTCGCCGGGGTACAGGAACGTCGACTCGTCGACCGACCGGCCGTTCACCTCGATCCTCCCCTCCTTGTCACAGCAGACCACGTGGTCGCCCCCCACACCCACAACGCGTTTGATGTAGTCCGCGTCCCCGAAATACCCAGTTCCGTCGAACACGACAACATCGCCGCGCCGCGGCTCGGCACCGAAACGGTACGCCAACTTATTTACGAGAACGCGGTCGCCGATCCTCAATCCGCGCTCCATGGATCCGCTGGGAATCTGGAACGGCTGCAGCACGAAGTTGCTGAGCAGCAGCAGGAACATCAGGAAAACCAGCAGGCTCAAGGTGATCCGCCCGCCGGGGAGCCACTCGGCGGCCCACGACACCAACGACAAACGCGACCGGCCCTCCGGTCCCCCTGTGTCCGAGATCTCCTCGGCATCGGAAGGGCTGGAGGAGCGGTCGCGCTCCGTCGGCTGTGCTTCGGTGTCCATCGGGGCCAGATGCTATCCGGCCCCGCTGTGACCACCGAAAAGCGCTCAGTTCTCGCGCTTCTCCTTGATCTTCGCGGCCTTGCCGCGCAGCTCGCGCAGGTAGTACAGCTTGGCGCGGCGCACGTCGCCCTTGGTGACGAGCTCGATCTTCTCGACGATCGGGGTGTGCACCGGGAAGGTGCGCTCGACGCCGACGGAGAAGGAGACCTTGCGGACCGTGAAGCTCTCACGGACACCGGCGCCCTGGCGGCGGATGACCACGCCCTTGAACTGCTGCACACGGGAGCGGTTGCCCTCGATGACGCGGACGTGGACGTTGACGGTGTCGCCCGGGCGGAAGGCCGGAACGTCGCTGCGCAGCGACGCGGCGTCGACGGAGTCGAGCAGGTGAGACATTTCGTCTGCTTTCTTCGCTGATGCCACAGGTCATCAGCGGCAACTAGGTGTTCGAAAAAGGAGAGCCGTGGCGTCGGGGCGGGCGTCGTGTCCCCCTGTGGCAGGGGCGCACGCCGGACGGCGCACAGCAGCGGCCTATTCTTCCACGTCCTGGGTCCTGCGCCAAAATCGACCGTACGGCTCCCCCGCCGGGTCCGGCGCCCAGCCCAGGATGGAGAGCATCTCGCGGTCCTTCTTGTCGAAGACCTTGGGGTCGCAGCGCTCTATCAGGTCGGGCCGGTTGGCGGTCGTACGCTTCAGCGCCTCGTCCCGGCGCCAGCGCGCGATCTTGCCGTGGTGACCGCTGAGCAGCACGTCCGGGATCTCCCGGCCGCGCCACTGGGGCGGCTTGGTGTAGACGGGCCCCTCCAGGAGGTTGGCCATGGCGCCGGGCGCGAAGGAGTCGTCCCGGTGCGACTCGGCGTTGCCCAGGACGCCGGGCAGCAGCCGCGCCACGGCCTCCGTGACGACGAGTACGGCCGCCTCGCCGCCGGCGAGGACGTAGTCACCGATGGACACCTCGTAGACCGGCATCCGGGTCGCGTACTCGTCGATGACACGGCGGTCGATTCCCTCGTAGCGGGCCGGCGCGAAGATCAGCCAGGGACGCTCGGAGAGTTCGACGGCGAGTTCCTGGGTGAAGGGGCGGCCGCTGGGGGTGGGGACGATCAGGGCGGGCCGGTGGGAGCCCGTCTCGTAGCCGTCCGCCAGGACGGAGTCCAGCGCGTCCCCCCAGGGCTCGGTCTTCATGACCATCCCGGGACCGCCGCCGTAGGGGGTGTCGTCGACGGTGTTGTGGCGGTCGTAGGTCCAGCCGCGCAGGTCGTGCACATGGACGTTCAGCTGTCCACGCGCGCGTGCCTTGCCGACCAGGGAGACGTTCAGCGGCTCCAGGTACTCGGGGAAGATCGTGACGACGTCGAGCCTCATGCGCTGTCGTCCCTGGAGGAATCGATCCTGGAGGAATCACTGTGTCCATCAGCGACTTCGTCGCGGGCAGCCTGGTCGTCGATCAGTCCCGGCGGCGGGTCGATGACCGCCCGCTGCTCCTCCAGGTCGATCTCGGTGACGATCTCCTGGACGAACGGGATCATGACCTCGCTCCCGTCGGGCCGCTCGACGATGAAGAGGTCCTGGGAGGGCAGGTGCGAGATCTCGGTGATCCGGCCCACCTCCACGCCGTCCTTGGTCACGACGTCGAGATCCATGAGCTGGTGGTCGTAGTACTCGTCCTCTTCCTCCGGCAACTCCTCCGGGTCCACCTCCGCGATCAGGAGGGTGTTGCGAAGGGCCTCGGCGGCGTTGCGGTCACGAACGCCCTCGAAGCGCAGGAGCAGCCGGCCGCTGTGGACGCGGCCGGTCTCGATGGTGAGCGGGCCCGTCGAGGCGGGGTCCGTGAGCAGGACGGCGCCCGGGGCGAGCCTGACTTCCGGCTCGTCGGTGCGGACCTCGACGTTGACCTCGCCCTTGATGCCGTGGGCGCGGCCGACCCGTGCGACTACGAGCTGCACTGTGCTTGATCTCCTGTCATACGACTTCGGCCTGTCATACGACTTCGGGCCGGGGACGGCCCAGTGGCCCTCCCCGGCCCGAGCCGGTGCTGCGTATGGCGTCAGCGGACGTGGTCGACGTCGACGAGGTCGACGCGGACACCGCGGCCGCCGATGGCGCCCACGACGGTGCGCAGAGCGCGTGCGGTGCGGCCGTTGCGACCGATCACCTTACCGAGGTCGTCGGGGTGGACCCTGACCTCCAGCACACGCCCGCGACGCAGGTTGCGCGAGGCGACCTGCACATCGTCAGGGTTGTCGACGATGCCCTTCACGAGGTGCTCGAGAGCCTCCTCGAGCATGCTCAGGCCCCGGTCGACTCAGACGAAGACGACTCAGCCGCGGCCTCGTCCTTCTTCTCGGCCTTCTTCTTCTGGGTGATCGCCTCACCCTTGCCCTCGTCGTCGCCCCCGAGAGCCTCGAACGACGGGCGCACGGCCTTCTCGGCCGGCTGCAGCAGCGGAGCCGGGGCGGGCTCGCCCTTGAACTTCTGCCAGTCGCCGGTCTTCTTGAGGATGGCGAGCACGGGCTCGGTCGGCTGGGCGCCGACGGAGAGCCAGTACGCCACGCGGTCGGCGTTGACCTCGATGCGCGAGGGGTTCTGCACCGGGTGGTACAGGCCGATCTCCTCGATCGCACGGCCGTCACGGCGCGTGCGGGAGTCGGCGACGACGATGCGGTAGTGAGGCGAACGGATCTTGCCCAGACGCTTCAGCTTGATCTTGACTGCCACGGGAGTGGGTTCTCCTGGATTTGACGTGGTTGGGCACGGCGAGATGGCCGCGTGGGGTTGCGGTACCCGAGTGCCCGATGGACGCGTCAGCCGGAGGCGAGAGGGTTCCTGTGCGGCTGTCGAGTACAGCTAGCCATTCTGCCATACCCTGCGGGTCGTCTTGGACCGAGGGGCGTGGGGCTGGGCAGGCTTGAGGGGCACCCGGCGTTTCGGGTGCCGTCGGGGCGTTGCGCAACCCGGCGCCGACGGGGTGCCGCTGCGCCCACCCGTGCCCCAGCGGCACGACTGCCCGCAGCTGTCCGAGTCGACCGCAACGGCACACCCGCTCTGCTCATCCGGCACCCACGAGATGCCGGGAAGGCAGTCAGCTCGCCGCCGCGCCCACGACCTCCGGGATTCGGAACGGCTTTCCGCAGCCGCCGCACACGATCGGCGCCTGGGCCAGGACCGACGGGACGACGCGCACATTGCGGCCGCAGTCGCAGACCGCCTTGACGCGGACACCACCGCCGGAGGAGCCGTGTCTGGCGGCCGGGCCGCGGAAGGAACGTGCCGTGTCGGCGGCGGTCGCCGCCGTGTGGGCCTTGAGGGCGCGCTGGAGGCGCTCGATGGTCGGGCGGTAGCGCCGCTTCGCCTCGGGGGTGAGCGTGACCAGCGAGAAGCCGCTGCTGGGGTGCGGCTCCTCGGGGTGGTCCAGGCCCAGCTCCTCGGCGATGGCGAGGAATCTGCGGTTGTGGTAGCGGCCGGCACGGGAGGTGTCGCGAATGCCGCGCGAGGCGGCGATGCCATGGACTGCCTCGTGAAGCAGTCGCTCGAAGGAGAGCTCGTGACCGCACGCGGACGACGACTCCCCGATCAGGGATTCTGGCGCGGCAAGGTCTGGCAGCTCGGGGTGGTACCGCTGAATGTCGGCCCACGCCTGTGCCAGCTCTGCGGCGAGAACAGGTGGTGTCTGTGTCGTGCTCACGTAATGACAACGAGCCGGGGTGCCCCAGTGTTCCGATTCCGGGGCATCCCAAATAATTTTGCACGTACCCGTCAGTTGCCGCTGATGCGTCCTGACGAGGGCGGGTGCGCTGATCTGCGGAGAAGCCTCGCAGCTCGTATCAAGGTGGTGCGTAGCCTGACGTACGCCCCAGCGCGTAGACCCTGTCCACGCGCCGGTGCGGCTGTGGTCGGCGGATGCGCAAGAGGCCTTTCGGTCGCTCTGGCACCGGAAGGGCGTCACCTCAGTAAGCGCGCGCCACGACCGCGACGTTACCGGGCGCGTCGTCGGCGTCGGGCACCGCCCCGTCCTCCGCGACCAGACACCGTACGGTCACCGCGTGCTCACCCAGCCTGGCCTCGCCTTCTTCGCCGAGCTCCGCCCACGGAACGCGCGCCCAGCGACCGGCGGTGGCGGCCTCGACCGCCTCGTCGATCGTCGACACGTCGGACGTACGGGATTCGCGGCGTTCCCGGGACTGGGCCAGCAGCAGCGCCTGGTCCTCTTCGAGAACGTCGGGGAGGAGACCGACGAGGGCGTCCAGCGACACCGGCTCCTTGCCCCCAGGGATGCGCCGCGCCAGCATCGCCGTGCCGTTCTCCAGGTCACGGGGCCCGACCTCGATCCGTACGGGCACGCCCTTGAGCTCCCAGTCGACGGCTCGGCGACCGAACGGGGTGTCGGTGCGGTCGTCGACGTGGACGCGGAGGCCGGCCGCCTTCAGCTGGTCGCCGATCTCGCGGACCTTGGCCAGAACCGCATCGTCGCCCTTGATCGCGAGGACGACGACCTGGGTCTGCGCGAGGCGCGGCGGGACACGGAGGCCGTTGTCGTCACCGTGCATCATCACCAGGGCGCCGATCATGCGGGTCGTGGAGCCCCAGGAGGTCTGCCACACCAGTTCCTGCGTGCCGTCCTTCGACAGGTACTGGGTGTTGAAGGCCTTGGCGAAGTTCTGGCCCAGCTCGTGGCTGGTGGCCATCTGGAGCGCCTTGCCGTCGCCCATCATGCCTTCGAGGGTGAGGGTGTTGATGGCGCCGGCGAACCGCTCCTTGACGGTCTTGCGGCCGGGGACGACGTCCATCGCGAGGACGTTCACCATGAAGTCCTCGTAGACCTCGCGGTGGATGTGCGCGGCGAAGTCGCGCGCCTCCTCCCGTGTGGCGTGCGCCGTGTGGCCCTCCTGCCAGAGGAATTCGGTCGTACGCAGGAAGAGCCGCGGCCTGAGCTCCCAACGCACCACGTTCGCCCACTGGTTGATCAGCAGCGGCAGGTCGCGGTAGCTCTGCACCCACTTCGAGAAGTAGTCGTTGATGATCATCTCGGAGGTGGGGCGGACCACCGCCGCCTCCTCCAGCTCCTTGCCGCCGCCGTGCGTGACGACCGCGAGCTCCGGCGCGAAGCCCTCGACGTGGTCCGCCTCGCGCGTGAGGTACGACTGCGGGATCAGCAGCGGGAAGTACGCGTTCTGTGTGCCCGTCTCCTTGATGCGGGCGTCCATCTCGGCCTGCATCCGCTCCCACAACCCGTACCCGTACGGTCGGATCACCATGGTGCCGCGCACCGGACCGTTGTCGGCCAGTTCGGCCTTGTTGATCAGATCCTGGTACCAGCGCGGGAAATCGTCCGCCCGGGGTGTGAGAACGGGTGCCTTTGCCATGGCGCGATGGTACGGGCCCACGTTGCCGGAATGTGAATTCTCGCCACTCGCGCAGGGAAGCCACAAGGAGGGGCCGACAACCTCTGGACGCGGGCTCGAGTGCGGAGTTACCTGGCATACGGGGGACATACGGGGGGAGTGCGAGCGCACGTCACGGGGGCCACGGAAACGGGCACAGGGGAAACTCTCGGCGGATTGGGGCGCTTTGATGACACCTACGCTCGTGCGACAACGCCTGTCCCATGCGGGAAAGACACCCCGCGTGGACCTGGGCGCACGCGCGCGTGACTGGTCCGAGATCCAGGAGCGGATGCTGGTGCCGCTCTATGAGGCCGTCTACGAGCGACTGCAAGTGGGACCCGACACACGGCTGTTGGGCCTCGGCTGCGGCTCCGGGCTGGCCCTGCTGATGGCGGCGTCCAGAGGAGCCGCGGTCACCGGCGTCGACTCCTCCTCGCCCGAACGGCTGGCACTCGCGCGCGAGCGGCTGGTGCCTCAGGCGAGTGGCACGCGCGCGCGTACCGAGGCACGGCTCGTCGACGGCTCGCCCCGGGACGCGGCCGACGCCCAGGCTCCCGCGTACACCGTGGTGACCGCCTTCGAGCCCATCGGGTGTCTCGCGGGCGACTCGGAGGGGCTCGGGGAACTGCTCGCCTCGGCGACGCCGCTCGCCGAGCGCGGGGCGCCCGTGGTGCTGGCCGGCTGGGGCCCGCCGGAACGCTGCGCCACGTCGTCCGTGCTCCGGGTGGCCACCAAGCTGGCGGATCCGATGCGCGGCTCGGGCAGGTGGCGCTCCGCCCTCCGGGACGACCTGGAGGAGGTCGCCCAGCGCGCCGGCCTGAAGCCGGACGGCTCCGGCCGGGTCGCCTGCCCCTTCGGGTACGCCGACCTCGACAGCGCCGTACGCGGGCTGCTGTCGACGGGGCTCTTCGACGCGGCGATCTCCGCGACCGACCAGGAACAGGTGGACAAGGAGCTGACGGAGTCCCTGCATCCACATCAGCGCCGGGACGGCACGGTGTGGATGCCGAACGTGTTCCGGTACTTGATCGCACGCATTGCCTAGCCAGGGCCTGTCCAGCGGATCACGCCGGAGTCAGCCCATGAACTTCTTGAACTCGTCCGGCAGTTCGAAGTCCTGAGGCGCCTGCTGGCCCGGGACGCCGAAGGCGTTGCCACCCTGGGCGGCCGCGGCGCGGCGCGCGGCCTCCTCCTGCTCCTGCTGCTTGCGCTTCATCGGGTTGCCGGAGCGCTGCTTGCCCTTGGCCTTCTTCGGCTGCTTCTTGGAGCGGCCGGGGCCGCCGCCCATGCCCGGGACTCCCGGCATGCCCGGCATGCCGCCGCCCTGGGCCATGCGGGACATCATCTTGCGGGCCTCGAAGAACCGCTCGACCAGGTTCTTCACGGCGCTGACGTCGACACCGGAACCCTTGGCGATACGGGCGCGGCGCGAGCCGTTGATGATCGTCGGTTCCTGGCGCTCGCCCGGGGTCATCGACTTGATGATCGCGGCCGTGCGGTCGACGTCGCGCTCGTCGAGGTTGTTGATCTGGTCCTTGATCTGGCCCATGCCCGGGAGCATGCCGAGCAGCTTGGAGATGGAGCCCATCTTGCGGACCTGCTCCATCTGGGCCAGGAAGTCGTCGAGCGTGAACTCCTGGCCCTTCTTCGACGCCAGCTTGGAGGCCATCTTCTGGGCCTCTTCCTGGCTGAACGTCTTCTCCGCCTGCTCGATCAGGGTGAGCAGGTCACCCATGTCGAGGATGCGGGAGGCCATCCGGTCCGGGTGGAACGCGTCGAAGTCGTCGAGCTTCTCGCCGTTGGACGCGAACATGATCGGCTTGCCGGTGACCGAGGCGATCGACAGGGCCGCACCACCGCGGGCGTCGCCGTCGAGCTTGGACAGGACCACGCCGTCGAAGCCGACGCCGTCGCGGAAGGACTCGGCGGTGTTGACCGCGTCCTGACCGATCATCGCGTCGACGACGAAGAGGATCTCGTCCGGCGAGACCGCGTCCCGAATGTCCGCGGCCTGCTGCATCATCTCCTGGTCGATGCCCAGGCGGCCGGCGGTGTCCACGATCACGATGTCGTGGACCTTGGACTTGGCGTGCTCGATGGAGTCCTTGGCGACCTTGACCGGGTCACCGACGCCGTTGCCCGGCTCGGGGGCGAAGACGGCCACACCCGCGCGCTCGGCGACCACGCTGAGCTGGTTGACGGCGTTGGGGCGCTGGAGGTCGGCGGCGACCAGGAGCGGCGAGTGGCCCTGCTCCTTCAGCCAGCGGCCGAGCTTGCCCGCGAGGGTGGTCTTACCGGCACCCTGCAGACCCGCCAGCATGATCACGGTGGGCGGCTGCTTGGCGAACCGGAGGCGACGGGTCTCGCCGCCGAGGATCGTGACGAGTTCGCCATTGACGATCTTGATGAACTGCTGCGCCGGATTCAGGGCCTTGGAAAGCTCGCTCCCGAGAGCCCTCTCCTTGACGTTCTTGATGAATGTCCGGACGACAGGCAGGGCCACGTCGGCTTCGAGAAGCGCGATGCGAATCTCACGTGCCGTGGCGTCGATGTCCGCCTCGGACAGCCGGCCCTTGCCCCGGAGGGACTTGAAAGCGACTGAGAGGCGGTCGGAGAGGGTATCGAACACGGCGGCGTCGGTCCTTGGAGTCGGCAACAGTCTGGGCTGCCCTCCAGGGTATCCGGCCGCGCAAGACAATCGTCCCCGCCCGCTGCATTCAGCGGGCGGGGACGGAACCCCGCGTCGGCGGGGAGCAGGTGTCGCCTCCGAGGATCGTGACCAACTCGTCGGGACCATCCCCGCAGCGGCAGGGAGCACATCGGTGTAACGCACAACGCGACCGCAAGGTCACGCCCGCAGCGTCTCCTCCAGCTTCCGAGCCGCCGAAGCCGCCTCCTCGCCCGGCAACGGCTGCCCGTCGGCGTTGGTCACGTAAAAGGCGTCGACCGCGTTGGACCCCAGCGTGCTGACATGCGCACTGCGCATGTGCATCCCCGCGTCCTCCAGCGCCCGCCCGATGCGGAACAGCAACCCCGGCGCGTCCTGCGCGCGCACCTCTATGACCGTGGCCAGGCGGGATGCGGCCGGGTGGACCGACACCCGGGCCGCCGGTGCCACCACGCCCCGGCGGCGGGGATACGCGGCGTCGCGCTCGGCGAGCCGGCCCGCGATGTCCAGCGAGCCGTCCAGGGCCCTTACGAGGTCCGCGCGCAGCCGGGCGGCCTGGGGCAGGGAGCCGTACTGGGCGGCGACCCGCCAGTTCAGCAGCAGGACGGAGCCCTCGACGCCGTCGGGCAGGTCCAGGGTGCGCAGTTCGGCGGTGCGGACGGTGAGGCGGTGCATGGCCAGGACACCGGCGACCGCGGGCAGGACGCCCGGCTGGTCGGGGACGGCGATCAGCAGTTCCACGCCCAGCGGCTCGGGGTCCTCCGCTACGGACGGCTCCTGGTCGGCCGGGGGCTCGGTCTGGGCGCGCAGCGCCAGCACCGGCCCGCCCGTGGCGACCGACTCGATCGCGAGCCGCTCCTGCTCGGCGGTGGGCGCGGCGTCCTCGGGGTCGTCCGGCTCGTCCCCGGCGAGGACCGCCGCGACGCGCTTGACGAGGTCGGCGACGAGCGAGCCCCGCCAGGACGACCAGGCGGCCGGGCCGGTGGCCAGTGCGTCCGCTTCGGTGAGGGCGTGCAGCAGCTCCAGCGTGCTCTGCGTGCCGACGGCCTCGGCGACCGAGCGCACGGTGGCCGGGTCCTCCAGGTCGCGCCGGGTGGCGGTGTCGATGAGCAACAGGTGATGCCGTACGAGCGTGGAGAGCACGGTCACGTCCGCGCGGTCGAAGCCGATGCGGGCGGCCACGTCCTTGGCGATGATCTCGCCGGCCACCGAGTGGTCGCCGGGCCAGCCCTTGCCGATGTCGTGCAGCAGCGCGGCGACCAGGAGGAGGTCGGGGCGGCTGACGCGGCGGGTGAACTCGGAGGCGCGGACGGCGGTCTCGATCAGGTGCCGGTCGACGGTCCAGACGTGCACGGCGTTGCGCTGCGGCCGGCAGCGCACCCGCTCCCAGTCGGGCAGCAGCCGGGTGATCAGCCCCTCGGCCTCCAGTGCCTCCCAGACGTCGACGGTCGGGCGGCCGGAGCCGAGCAGGGTCACCAGTTGCTCGCGCGCCTCGGCGGGCCAGGGCGTGGGCAGGGGGCGCACGGTGGCCGCCATGCGCCGCACGGCGTGCAGGGAGAGCGGAAGCCCGGCCTGCGCGGCGGCGGCTGCGGCACGCAGGGGGAGCACGGGGTCGCGTTCCGGGCGTGCGGCGCGGGCGAGCACCACCTCGCCGTCCTGCTCGACCACGCCCTCCGCCAGCGGAGACCTTTCGGCAACCGGCTTCCCGCCGCCCAGCATGGCGCGCAGACGCGGTCGTACGGCGCGCGACCTGAGTACGCGCCCCACTTCGCGCCAGGTGACATCACTGGCGTACGCGATGACCCGCGCCGCCTCGTACACCTGCCGCAGCAGCGTGTCGGCGTCCAGGAGGCCGAGCTCGGCGGCGACCTGGTCCTGCTCCTGGAGCGCGAGCCGGTCGGTGGCGCGGCCCGTGGTCAGGTGCAGGGCGTCACGGACGTCGAGCAGCCGGCGCCGGGCGTCGTCGAGGCCCTCGCGCGGCGCGTCGGCCAGCCAGGAGGCGGCGACGGCGCGCAGGGCGGTGGCGTCGCGCAGGCCGCCGCGGGCTTCCTTGAGGTCGGGTTCCAGCAGGTACTGCAGCTCGCCCTGCCGTTCGGCGCGCTCGGCGCACAGCTCCTGGAGCTCGGGGAGACGTTTCGGCGCCTGGTTGCGCCAGTCGGCGAGGACGGCCGTACGCAGGCCGGCCGTCAGTCCCAGGTCGCCCGCGATGTGGCGGGCGTCCAGCAGGCCCAGCTGCACCTTCAGGTCCTCGCCGGCGGTCTTGCGGGCCTCGGCCGGCGTACGGACCGAGTGGTCGAGGGCGAGGCCGAGGTCCCAGACGGGGTACCAGATGCGGTCGGCCAGCGCGGCGACCGCGCCGGAGTCGCTGCCGTCGTGCAGCAGGAGCAGGTCCAGGTCGCTACGTGGGGACAGCTCGCCGCGGCCGTAGCCGCCCACGGCGATCAGGGAGACCCCGCGCAGCCCCTCGGCGCCCGCGCCGAACAGCCCGGACAGCCAGTCGTCGGTCAGTTCCGACAGGGCCGTACGGCGCGGCGGCCCGGACCGCGCCCCCTCGGTGAGGAGGCGCAGCCGGGCCGCCGCGTAGCCGCTGGGTCCCGAGTCCTCTGCTTCCTTGCGCACGTCCGTACTCGTCACCCAGCGACTCCTGTTCTTTTCTGCCGTCAGAGCGCGTCCGGGCCGCGCTCGCCGGTCCGCACCCGTACGGCCGTCTCGACCGGGAGGGACCAGACCTTGCCGTCACCGATCTTCCCGGTGCGGGCGGCCTTGACGATGACGTCGATCAGCTGCTCGGCGTCGTCGTCCTCGGCCAGCACCTCGATCCGGATCTTGGGCACCAGGTCGACGGTGTACTCGGCACCGCGGTAGACCTCGGTGTGGCCCCGCTGACGACCGTAGCCGCTCGCCTCGGTGACCGTCAGGCCGTGGACACCGAAGGCCTGGAGAGCTTCCTTGATCTCGTCGAGCCGGTGAGGCTTCACGACGGCGGTGATGAGCTTCATGCGTCCACCTTCTTGGACTCGGAGGCGGGCGGGGCCGGGACGGCGCTGCGGTCGTAACCACCGCCGGCGCCGCTGAAGTCGTATGCGGTCTCGGCGTGCTCGGCCTGGTCGATACCGGCGACCTCCACGTCCTCCGGGACCCGCATACCCATCGTCTTGTCGATCAGGAAGGCGAGGATCGCGGAGACGACGAGCGAGTAGCCGAGCACCGCGAAGACACCGGCGCACTGCTTCCAGAACTGCGTCATGCCGCCGCCGTAGAAGAGACCCTCGACGGTGGACTGGCCCTTGCCGCTGGCGAAGAAGCCGATCAGCAGGGAGCCGACGACACCGCCGACGAGGTGGACGCCGACGACGTCGAGCGAGTCGTCGTAGCCCAGCTTGTACTTCAGGCCGACGGCCATGGCGCACAGGACACCGGCGATGACGCCGACGGCGATCGCGCCGAGCGGGGAGACCGCACCACCCGACGGGGTGATGGCGACGAGGCCCGCGACGGCACCGGAAGCGGCACCCAGGGTGGTGAACGCGCCGTGGCGGATCTTCTCGTAGATCAGCCAGGCCAGCATGGCGGCGGCGGTGGCGATCTGCGTGTTGACGAACATCAGCGCGCCGACGCCGTCGTCGTTGCCGAGCCACGAACCGGCGTTGAAGCCGAACCAGCCGAACCACAGCAGGCCGGAGCCGAGCATGACCAGCGGGAGGCTGTGCGGGCGCATCGGGTCCTTCTTGAATCCGACGCGCTTGCCGATGACCAGGATCACGCCGAGCGCCGCGGCACCCGCGTTGATGTGGACCGCCGTACCACCGGCGAAGTCGATCACGCCCAGTTCGAAGGCCCAGCCGCCGGCGCCCCAGACCCAGTGCGCGACCGGGAAGTAGACGACCGTGGCCCACAGGGCGACGAACAGCGCCCACGCCGTGAACTTCACACGGTCCGCGAGGGCACCGCTTATCAGGGCGGGCGTGATGATGGCGAACATCATCTGGAAGATCATGAACGCGAAGATCGGGATGGTGTAGCCGTCCCACAGCTCCGTCAGACCGATGTTGCTGAGGCCGACCCAGTCGGAGTTCCAGCCGATGATGCTGCCGGAGTCCGTACCGAAGGCCATGGAGAAGCCGTACAGCACCCAGAGGATGGTGACGATCCCGATGCTGATGAAGCTCATCATCAGCATGTTGAGAGTGCTCTTGACGCGGACCATGCCTCCGTAGAAGAAGGCGAGGCCCGGGGTCATGATCAGCACCAGGGCAGAACAGATGAGCATGAAGCCCGTGTTGGCGGCAGACAGCTTGGGTGCTTCTGCGGCGAGCGTGATGGCTGCTGGTGCCATCGGCGTCTCCTCGTCGTTGGTACGGCCCCGTGCGGGCGGAAGCCTGAGCGGATTGAGGGGCAAGCCGGTTATGCGCCATGAGATTGACGCAGCGCGGTTTCGATGGAAGCCCCTCGTTGTTTCGCCGCCGTGACGAAGGCGCCTTGCGTGTTACAGGTAGATGAACTGGCAGATGTTCGGCTGCGCGATCGTTATCGTGGCGCAACCTACGGGGGTCCGGCCGCGGCCGGCCTTCCGATGACCTGGCATGGGGGAGCCGAGTCGGGCAGTTCGGGAGGGCCGGCCGCGGCCGGGGTTCAAGGGTTTCTCCGGGGTCTCAGACCGCTTCGGCGGTCTCGGGCAGCTCGATCGCGAGCTGCTCGGTGAGGTCCACGACCTCCGCCAGATCACCGAAATCGCGTACGGCCGTGTCGACCGTCTTTCGGATACGAGTGTTGACTCGCTCGGAGCGGACCTTCTTGGCGATCTGCATGGCCTGCCCGGTCAGCACCGTGCTCTGCTCGGGTTCGCGCTGGAGCAGGTGCACGGTGGCCATCCCGATCAGGTTCAGTGCGTACGACCGCTGGTGCTCGTCGTCCTCGGCGAAGAGCTCGACGGCCCGCCGCATCAGGGGCTCGGCGAGGGAGGCGTAGGTGGGGCTGCGGCCGGCGACGTAGGCGAGGTCGCGGTAGGAGTGGGAGTTCTCGCCGTACAGCTCGGCCTCGGAGAAGAAGCGGATCCAGTCGGGGTCGGGCTCGTCCCACTCGTCGGCGTCGGCGAAGGTGTCCTCGGCCATCCGGACCGCCCGCTTGCACTTGCCGGGCTGCCCCATGTTGGCGTACGCGCGGGCCTCCATCGCATACAGCATGGACTGGGTGCGCGGGCTCGCGCAGTCCCGGCTGCCGTACTGCGCGAGGTGGATCAGCTCCAGAGCGTCCTCGGGCCGCCCCAGGTGGATCATCTGGCGGCTCATGCTGGACAGGACGTACGAGCCGAGCGGTTTGTCGCCGGCCTCCTTGGCGGCGTGCAGGGCGAGGACGAAGTACTTCTGCGCGGTGGGCTGCAGCCCGACGTCGTACGACATCCAGCCGGCCAGCTCCGCCAGCTCGGCGGCGACCTTGAACAGCTTGCGGGTGGTGGCCTCGGGCTGGGGTTCCTGGAGGAGGTCGGTCACCTCGTGCAGCTGGCCGACGACCGCCTTGCGGCGCAGACCGCCGCCGCACTGGGCGTCCCACTGCCGGAACATCACGGTCGTCGATTCGAGGAGGTCCAGCTCGGGCTTGGACAGGCGGCCACGTCGGGACGCGGGGGACGACGGTTCGGGCTCCTGGTACGGCGCAGGGGGCGCCGGCACCAGCCAGCGCTGCATGGGCTCGATGAGGGACGGGCCCGCGGACAGGACCAGCGAGCTCCCGAGGAAGCCGCGCCGCGCCAGCATCAGGTCGCTGCGCGAGAACTCGCCGAGCAGGGCCACCGTCTGCGGACCCGTCCAGGGCAGGTCGACGCCGGTCGTGGAGGGCGACTGACGGGCGGTGCGCAGGCCGAGGTCCTCGATCGAGACGACACAGCCGAACCGCTCCGAGAACAGCTCGGACAGGATCCGCGGGATCGGCTCGCGGGGGTTCTCGCCGTCCAGCCACCGGCGCACGCGCGAGGTGTCCGTGGAGATGTGGTTGGCCCCCAGCTGCCGGGCCCTGCGGTTGACTTGCCGGGCGAGCTCGCCCTTGGACCAGCCGCTGCGAACGAACCACGAGGTGAGCAGCTCGTTCTGGCGCTTGTCAGCGTTCGTGGCGTTCATCGCGCTTGTCGCGTTCGTCGCGCTTGTCCCGCTGTCGCCGTTGCCGCTCACTGGAACGCCCCCATCCCTGAGACCACTTGTCACTGAGTGCGCCAAGCCTTATCAGAATGCCGGTAAATACGGCCGTCCGTCCGGCGGTTGTCATCCTTCGAACCGGTGAGCCGACTTGCCTCCGGCATACCCACACGTGCATGTGCCCCCAGGACTCGCACACTCAAAGTAATCCTACGATCACGCGTCCAGCCATGGCGATCCCGGAAACGCCACCATTCGCCACCCCTTCGAATGAACTCACGGTCACCTCCACGCGATTGACTTGACAGAGGACCATCGAGAGTGGGCGCAGCGAAGCACTCAGGGGCGCGCGTGGTCGCGTGCACCACCGGTGACGCTTCCGAGCGCTGCCTTAACTCGGAAGCGGTACCGGAAAAGGCAACAGAGAGTCACTGTTCGCGTTCGTCACGTAACCACTGGCAGGCCGGACACGTTGGAGGGGGTATGGGCTTCACGATCGGCGGCATTCGGGAGATCCGCTCCGGCTCGCGCAGGCGCGGGCGCTCGTCGGAGTGCACTGCGGTCGCCGAGTTCACCGGACTCTGGGGCTGGGACGTCGCACCCGGCGCGCGTGCCGCGGCCGGCGCCTGCTCGTGCGGCCGCGCCGACTGCGCCGCCCCCGGCGCGCATCCGCTCGACTTCGCGCCCCACGTCCCGGCCGGCGCCACACTCGACGAGGTGACCAGGGCGTGGGCCGAGTTCCCCGGCGCCTCGATGATGCTGCCGGTCGGCCGGGCGTTCGACGTGATCGAGGTGGCCGAGCCCGCCGGGCGCCGCGCCCTGATCCGGCTGGAGCGCATGGGCCTCCCCCTCGGCCCGGTGACCGCCACCCCGCAGGGCCGCGCCCACTTCTTCGTCGCCCCCGGTGCCGCCGCCGAACTCCCCGAGCTGCTCTACCGCATGGGCTGGGACGACCCGACCTCCCTCGACCTGCGCGGCCTGGGCCCCGGCACGTACATCACGGCACCGCCCTCCGACCGGGGAGGGCTGGGTCCGGTGCGGTGGATGCGCTCCCCCGCCCTGGATACGGCGAGCAAGCCGCCGGCGGCCAGGCTGCTGCTGGGAACACTGGCTTACGTGGCGCATCGGTCACGGGCGTAAGAGCCCGACGACGCACACAGCGAAGCGCCCGGCCCCATCGCAGCCTCGGGGCGGGCGCTTCTTCGCGTATTCGGCCGGTCACTCTCCGATAAGGGCATCCACGAACGCCTCCGGTTCGAACGGCGCCAGGTCGTCCGCACCCTCGCCGAGACCCACCAGCTTGACCGGCACGCCCAGCTCGCGCTGCACCGCGACGACGATGCCGCCCTTCGCCGTGCCGTCCAGCTTGGTGAGCACGATGCCGGTGATGTCGACGACCTCGGCGAAGACTCGGGCCTGCACGAGACCGTTCTGCCCCGTCGTCGCGTCGAGGACGAGCAGCACCTCGTCCAGCGGCGCGTGCTTCTCGACGACCCGCTTGACCTTGCCGAGCTCGTCCATGAGACCGGTCTTGGTGTGCAGACGGCCGGCGGTGTCGATGAGCACGACGTCGGCACCCATCTCCTTGCCCTCCTTCACCGCGTCGAACGCGACGGAGGCGGGGTCGCCGGCCTCCGGACCGCGCACGGTGTAGGCGCCGACCCGCTCGCCCCAGGTCTGCAGCTGATCGGCGGCGGCGGCCCGGAAGGTGTCGGCGGCGCCCAGGACCACACTGCGGCCGTCGGCCACGAGGACGCGGGCGAGCTTGCCGGTGGTGGTGGTCTTGCCGGTGCCGTTGACGCCGACGACCATCACGATGCCGGGCTTGCTGGTCTCGGGCTCGGTCTTCACCGTGCGGTCGAAGTCGGTGCCGACCAGCTTGAGCAGCTCCTCGCGCAGCAGGCCGCGCAGCTCGGCCGGGGTGCGGGTGCCGAGCACCTTCACACGCTCGCGCAGGCTCTCGACCAGCTCCTGGGTGGGCAGCACGCCGACGTCGGCGGTGAGGAGGGTGTCCTCGATCTCCTCCCAGGTGTCCTCGTCGAGGTGCTCGCGCGACAGCAGGGTGAGCAACCCCTTGCCGAGGGCGTTCTGCGAGCGGGAGAGCCGGGCACGGAGGCGGACGAGCCGCCCCGCCGTGGGCTCGGGGACCTCGATCTCGGGGACTTCGATGGATGGCGGCTCCTCGACGGCGACGGGAGCCGAGCCGTCCGGAAGATCCACCTCCTCTATCGTCCGGCGCGGTTCGTCGCGCGGCGTCTCGGCCTCGTCGCCGACGTGCGGCTCGGCCGGGGGGGCGGTGATGTCGGGCGTGGTGGGGGGCGGTGGGGGCAGCGGCTTCCGTCGCCGACCGCCGACGATGAGCCCGCCCAGCGCGCCGAGCACGACCACGGCGATGACTACAGCAAGAATGACGATTTCCATAACCCGTCCAGTATGCGCGACCCCTCCCCGTCGGGGCCGTCCCCCGCGCCTCCGAACGGCGGCACGCCGTACCCCTGGTTACCTGACGAACCGTCAGCTAATGTCCCCCTGCACCGGCACCTCACCCGGCGAAGGGGGCTTCCCATGCCCGTCACGGTCGTACGTTTCAACCTCGTCGAGCCCGGCGCCACCCCCGCCTCGCTCAGCGCGCGCTACCAGGCGGCCCTGGGGATGGCCGCGTACGCCGACGACCACGGGATCACCACCGTGCAGACCGAGGAGCACCACGGCGTCGCCGACAACTGGCTGCCGTCGCCGTTCGCCTTCGCGGGTGCCGTCTTCGGGGCCACCCGGCACATCGCGGTCACGGTCTCGGCGGTGATCGGCCCGCTGCACGACCCGCTGCGGCTGGCCGAGGACATCGCCGTACTGGACCTGCTCAGCGGCGGCCGGCTGGTGACGGTCGCCGGGATCGGGTACCGGCCCGAGGAGTACGAGCAGTTCGACGTGGAGTGGAAGCGGCGGGGGAAGATCCAGGACGAGGTTCTGGAGACGGCCCTCAAGGCTTGGACCGGCGAGGAGTTCGTGTACCACGGCCGTACCGTCCGGGTCACCCCCCGCCCGTACACCGACCCGCACCCCCTCCTCCTCGTCGGCGGCTCCTCGAAGGCCGCCGCCCGCCGGGCCGCCCGGCTCGGGCTGCCGTTCTTCCCCAGCGCGCATCTGCCGGAGCTGGAGGCGTACTACAAGGAGCGGCTCGTCGAGTACGGCACCGAGGGCTGGACCATGATGCCCGCCGCCGAGACACCGTTGCTGCACGTCGCCGAGGATCCGGACGAGGCGTGGGCCCGGTACGGCGGGCACTTCCTGCACGAAGCCCGGACGTACGCCTCCTGGCAGTCCGGGGACATCCGGTCGGCGGTGAAGTCGGCGGCCACGACGGTGCAGGAGCTGCGCGGCGAGGGGGTCTACCGGATCCTCACGCCCGACGAGTGCGTGGCGCAGGGCCTGGACAACCTGGTCCTGCATCCGCTGGCCGGCGGGATGCCGCTGGACGAAGGGTGGCGCGGTCTGCGGCTGTTCTGCGAAGACGTACTGCCCCGGCTCCGACCGTGAAGGCCGGGTGAGCCGGGGCAGTACGCCTTGTTCAGGGGGCCGCTCAGCCCATCTCCTCCAGTGCCTTGCCCTTCGTCTCCGTGACGTACTTGAGGACGAAGGGGATGGAGAGCGCGGCGAAGACCGTGTAGATCACGTAAGTGAAGGACAGGTTCCAGTCGGCCAGCGACGGGAAGCTCGCGGTGATGGCCCAGTTGGCGATCCACTGCGCGGCGGCGGCCACGCCCAGGGCGGCGGCGCGGATCTTGTTCGGGAACATCTCGCCGAGGAAGACCCAGACGACCACACCCCAGGACAGGGCGAAGAAGAGGACGAACACGTGGGCGGCGATCAGGGCGATCCAGCCCTGCGTGGCCGGGAGCTTGCCGTCGACCAGGTTGTACGAGAACGCCCAGGCCTCCAGCGCGAGGCCGATCACCATGCCGACGGAGCCGATGAGGGCCAGCGGCTTACGGCCGACGCGGTCGACGAAGATCATGGCGATCACGGTGCCGAGGATGTTGATGATCGACGTCGTGAACGAGTAGAAGAACGAGTCCGTCGGGTCGACGCCGACCGACTGCCACAGCGTCGAGGAGTAGTAGAACGCGACGTTGATGCCGACGAACTGCTGGAAGACCGACAGGCCGATGCCGATCCAGACGATCGGCTTGAAGAAGAAGCTGCCGCCCAGCAGGTCCCTGAAGGTCGACTTGTGCTCGCTCTTCACGGCGAGCTCGATCTCGGCGACGCGGGCGTCCAGGTCGATGTCCTTGCCCTCGACCTCGGTGAGGATCTCGCGGGCGCGCTCGTGCTTGCCGACGGAGATCAAAAAGCGCGGGGACTCGGGGATCGCGAAGGAGAGCAGGCCGTACAGGACGGCCGGGACGACCATGACGCCGAGCATGACCTGCCAGGCCTCCAGGCCCATGAGCTTGCCGCGCTGGTCACCGCCGGCGGCGTTCAGCAGACCCCAGTTGACCAGCTGCGACACGGCGATGCCGATGACGATCGCGGCCTGCTGGAAGGAGCCGAGGCGACCGCGGTAGGCGGGCGGAGCGACCTCGGCGATGTAGGCGGGACCGATCACGGAGGCCATGCCGATGGCGAAGCCGCCGACGATCCGCCAGAAGGCGAGGTCGTACAGCGAGAAGGGCAGCGCCGAGCCGACGGCGCTGACCGTGAAGAGGACCGCGGCGATCTGCATGCACCGGATGCGGCCGATGCGGTCGGCTATGCGGCCCGCGGTCGCGGCGCCGATGGCACACCCGATCAGGGCGATGGCGATGACCTGCGCCAGGGCTGCCGATCCGATGTCATAGCGGTCACGGATGGCCTCGACGGCGCCGTTGATCACGGAGCTGTCGTAGCCGAAGAGGAAACCGCCCATCGCGGCCGCCGCCGCGATGAAGATGACGTGCCCGAGATGATCGGGATGAGCCGTCCTGGCTCCTGACTTGGGTGCCTGCGTACTGCTGGTCACGTGTACTCCTCGGGCCACCCTCCAGGTAGGTGCTACCTGAAGGTAAATACGACGTTGCCGAGGCTATGCCTTCAGGTTTCGAAGTCAAGAGGACAATTGGTGTGAGTTTTGAGGCAGCATCGTGCCGCTTGCGTTCACTTCTTGAAGGAAGTTAGCGAAGCCGCTGGCTGATGACCTTCGACACCCCGTCGCCCTGCATGGAGACGCCGTACAACGCGTCGGCGACCTCCATCGTCCGCTTCTGGTGCGTGATCACGATCAGCTGGGAGGCCTCCTGCAGCTCCTGCATGATGCGGATCAGCCGCTGGAGGTTGGTGTCGTCGAGCGCCGCCTCGACCTCGTCCATGACGTAGAACGGGCTGGGGCGCGCCTTGAAGATCGACACCAGGAGCGCGACGGCGGTCAGCGAGCGCTCGCCGCCCGAGAGCAGCGACAGCCGCTTGACCTTCTTGCCCGGCGGACGCGCTTCGACATCGACACCCGTGGTGAGCATGTTGTCGGGATCGGTCAGGATCAAGCGCCCGTCACCGCCCGGGAAGAGCCGGCTGAAGACGCCCTCGAACTCCCGGGCGGTGTCCCGGTAGGCCTCGGTGAAGACCTGCTCGACTCGTTCGTCGACCTCCTTGACGACCTGGAGGAGGTCGGCCCGGGTCTTCTTGAGGTCCTCCAGTTGCTCGCTGAGGAACTGGTGGCGTTCCTCCAGCGCGGCGAACTCCTCCAGCGCCAGCGGGTTGACCTTGCCGAGCTGCTGGTACGCCCGCTCGGCCGCCTTGAGCCGCTTCTCCTGCTCGGCCCGGTGGAACTGCTTCGGCTGGTTGCGCGGGTGCTCGGGGTCCTCCGGCAGCTCTTCGCCCTCGGCGGGGGGCGAGGGCGGCACCAGCTGGTGCGGGCCGTACTCGGCCACGAGCCCCGCCGGTTCGACACCGAGTTCCTCCAGCGCCTTGGTCTCCAGCTGCTCGATCCGCAGCCGCTTCTCGGCGCCGAGTACCTCACCCCGGTGGACCGAATCCGTCAACTTGTCGAGCTCCGCCTTGAGATCGCGCCCCGCGCCCCGGGCGACGGTCAGCTCCTGCTCGCGCCGCGCCTTGGCGGCCTCGGCGGCGGACCGTTCCTCCTCCGCACGGCCGAGCGACACCTCGACGTGCGCGAGCAGCTGCCGCGCGCCGGAGGCGACGGCCTCCGCGACGGCCGCCTCGTGGCGCAGCCGGGCCCGGCGCTGTTCGGCACGCGCGCGTGCCTCGCGTTCCGCGCGGGCGGCCCGGTCGAGCGAGTCGGCCCGCCCGGCGAGCCCCTTGACGCGCTCTTCGTGCGTACGGACCTGAAGGCGGGCCTCCATCTCGGTCTGCCGGGCGTTGGCCCCGTCGGCGGCGAGACGGTCCCGTACCGAGGTGTCGGGCTCCTCCTCGACCGGCATCTCCTCGGCGACGGTGAGCCGCTCGGCGAGTTCCTCGACCTCGGTCAGGGCCTTGTCGAGCGCCTCCTGCGCCCGCGCGGCGGCGGCGACGGACCGCTCGGCCTCCCCGGCGGCACCCCGCGCCTGCCCCGACAGCCGCCCGAGCTGCTGCGCGACGGCCGACTTCTCCCGGTCGGCGGCCCGACGCCGCTCCCCCAGCTCCTCGACCCGAACGGCACACTCCTTGCGCCGCTCCCCGGCCGCGTGCTGTGCCTCGGTGAGCTCCTCGCACCGCACGGCCAGCTCTTCGAGCTCGGCGGCCGCCTCGTCGACGGACGCCTGCACTTCGAGCAGGCTCGGCGCCCCGGCGGACCCGCCCTGCGCGAAGTAGGCGCCCAGCAGATCGCCCTCGGCGGTCACGGCGGTGAGATCGGGCCGCGCGTACACGAGGTCCTCGGCGTCCTCGAGGGTGCCGACCACGACGATCCCGCGCAGCAGCCGTCGTACGGCGGGCATGAGCTCGGCGGGGCCGCGGACGAGGTCGGCGGCATACGGCGGCCCGTCCGTCCGCGCCTCCTGCGGTACGTCGTCGGGGGCGCCGCTCAGCAGCAGCGCCGCCCGCCCCGCGTCCTGCTTGCGCAGCAGGCGGATCGCGTCGGCGGCCGAGGACGGGGTGGTCACCGCGATGGCGTCGGCGGCGGCGCCGAAGGCGGTGGCCAGGGCGGTCTCGTGGCCCGGGGTCACGGTCAGCAGCTCGGCGGCCGGGCCGAGCAGTCCGCTGAGACGATCCTTCGCCGCGAGCAGCGCACCCGTGCCGTCCTTGCGGCGCAGCCCCATGGCCAGCGCCTCGTGGCGGGCCTGGGTCGCGGCCCGTTTGCGCTCCGCCGCCGTGGTCGCCTCGCGGGCCGCCGACAGGGCTGCCTCTTCCTCGGCGAGCTGCTGTTTCGCCGCCTCGTGCTGTTCGGCGAGTTCCGCGTCGCCGGCGTCGAGGCCGTCGACCTCCGCCTTCAGCACCTCGTACTCCTCCTGCGCGGCCACAGCCCGTTCCTGGGCCTCGTCCCGGGCGGCGGCCAGCCGGTCGATCTCGGCCTGGGCCGAGGCCGCGCGCGAACGGGCCGCGTTGACCTGGCCGTTCAGCCGGGCGAGCCCCTCGCGGCGGTCGGCGATGGCACGGGCCACGTCCTTCAGGCGCCGTTCTTCGAGCGCCAGTTCGCGTTCCAGGTCGGCGCGGTGGGCGACCGTGTCCTCCAAGGCGCGCTCGGCGGCTTCCAGGGCCGCTTCGAGCTCGGCCTCCTGCTCCCGGATCCGAGCGGCCTCGCGCTCCATGTCCTCGGGGTCGCGCCCGCGCCGCTCCTCGGGGGGCGCGGAGGTGGCGCTCTTCACGCGCGCGTCGGCCAGCGAGATCGTGCCGCGCACCCGCTCGGCCAGCTGGGAAAGCTCGTACCAGCTCTGCTGGGCGCGCTGGAGGCGAGGGGTGAGCTGCCGTACCTCGTCCTCCAGGAGCGCCTCCCGCTGGAGCGCCTTCTTCAGCTCCAGCTCGGCGGCCTCCTTGCGTTCCTTCAGGGCGGCCTCGTCCGCGACCTCGGCCTTCAGCGCCTCCCGCAGCCGTACGAGATCGTCGGCGAGCAGGCGCAGGCGGGCGTCCCGGAGGTCGGCCTGGATGACGGCGGCCCTTCGTGCGACGGCGGCCTGTCGGCCCAGGGGCTTGAGCTGCCTCCTGAGCTCATCCGTCAGGTCCTGCACGCGCGCGAGGTTGGCCTGCATCGCGTCCAGCTTCCGCAGCGCCTTCTCCTTGCGCTTGCGGTGCTTGAGGACGCCGGCCGCCTCCTCGATGAAGGCCCGGCGGCCCATGGGGTCGGCGTGCAGGACGGAGTCGAGCTGGCCCTGGCCGACGATGACGTGCATCTCGCGGCCGATACCGGAGTCGGACAGGAGTTCCTGGATGTCGAGGAGGCGGCAGGTGTCGCCGTTGATCTGGTACTCGCTGCCGCCGTTGCGGAACATGATCCGCGTGATGGTGACCTCGGCGTACTCGATGGGCAGGGCGCCGTCCGAGTTGTCGATGGTCAGCGAAACCTCGGCACGGCCGAGTGGCGGACGCCCGGTGGTGCCGGCGAAGATGACGTCCTCCATCTTGCCGCCGCGCAGCGACTTGGCGCCCTGTTCGCCCATGACCCAGCTGAGCGCGTCCACCACGTTGGACTTGCCCGAGCCGTTCGGCCCCACGACACACGTGATCCCCGGCTCGAACCGGAGCGTGGTCGCCGAGGCGAACGACTTGAAGCCGCGGAGGGTCAGGGCCTTGAGGTGCACGCCGCTGGACTCTACCTTCCGGGCGTGTCTCACACTATGAACCCCGGTCACCCTGCGGTTTCACACATGAACGCGCAGGGCACACCAAACGTTAAAGAGGGTGAAAGGATGCGCGGGGGCAAGAAAGAAGGGACGCCGAAGCGTCCCTTGCAACTCTGACAACTGGGTCTCAGTTGTCTGACAACTTAGCGGTTGATACGGGCAGCCCAACCACTGCGTGTGCTGTTGTGGAGCGATGCAGCGATCAGGTGAGCGCAGGCTCCGCCTGGTGTGCGTCGATGCTCTCCATGATCCTGTCGTGAGAAGCGGCAGCCGTCAGCGCGTCCTTCTCCGCCTGGATCCGTACAAGCTCGGATTCCAGGTCCTGGACACGCTGCTGGAGCCGTCGCATCTCGGCGAGGAGTCGAGGGTCGGAGCCGCCGACGTAACCGAGAAGCGCCTTTGCCATGATGGATGGTCCTCCACAATGAGTGACCGACCGAAGCGGTGTGGGTCGTGAGGGATTCGCACCCGCGGTGCTTGACACTTTTGAGTTCATACTGCCGTCATCCATGCCAAACAGCGAAGGTGCGCGGGGTGCTTTCAGCGTCTCACCAAAAAGTTTGACGGTCAACACGATCACGCCCCGTATTGGCGGGCAGCCCGGTGGCGCGCGGCCGGAAACGGCGGCGCTGCGACTCCTGCGGGGCCCTCAGGGCGTGACGATCATCCTTACGTGCGGAGCCTGCCACGGCAAGCGATTCTTGGCAACCACCAGGCCCTTTCTGCTCGGGGCATATGCCAGTGGCAGATCCCTCCGCTTCCGCCTGGGCCTCTTTACAGAACGGGCTCAACGGATGGCGAAGCCGTCGTACCCCCCGCGAGGTGTGTCCCAGATCTCGGTGACGCCGTCCACGCGGCCGGGCGTGTCGTCACTCTGGAGCCACTCCAGGAGCCCCTGACAGCCCGCGCGCGCCCCCTCGGCGACCACCTGGACCCGTCCGTCCCCCAAATTGAGAGCAAAACCACTCAGGCCGCCGATCTCCAGGGCCTTGGCCCGCGTGAACCAGCGGAAACCCACACCTTGGACGCGTCCACGCACCCAGGCGACCAATCGCACATCCTCGCTCATGACTGCAACCTAACGGGCCAATGTCTCTCGGCACACTTCCTCCTCCCCCGCCATGCGGTACCGTCCCCTGCCAATGAATCTCATACGAAACTCACTCGATCGTGTGAGTTTTGTGAGCTTGGTCGACCGGGGGGACGCGTCGACCGCGAGGACGAGGAAGGCCAGGACATGGGACGCCACCGACGCTCCGCCGCCGGCCGCGCCGCCACCACAGGCCGCGCCCCGGGGGTCACAGAGACGCACAGCTCCCACATGGGGGGCCACGGACACCGCGATCCGTACGTGTCGTACGACTCCTACGACACGTACGCCTCGTACGACTCCGCCGCGGGCGACCACCCCACGTCGGGGACCGCCCCCTATCTGAATCCCGAGGCGTACGGCGACACGTACACGAAGAGCCAGGAGTACCTCTTCGCGACGGACGACGACGGTGGCACCTGGACCGCCGACACCACGGCCTTCCTGTCCGACGGTTACATACCCTCCGACGGCCCCCGCCGCGCGGGCTCGCACCGCCGCCGGAAGAGGAAGGCCGCGCCGGTCAAGACCGGTCTGCTCGGCGTCTCGGCGGCGGTCGCCCTCGGCACGGTCGCGGTCGCCACCGGCGTGGTGCCCGGCCTCGAGAACTACAAGATCGGCGGGGACAGCGGCAGCGGCGGCGACAACGTGCAGGCCGTGGACTCGCCGAGCGGCATCCCGACCGAGCAGGGCGGTACCTCCGGCAGCGCCGAGAGCCGCGACGGCGGCGCGTCGACGAGCCGCGACGCCGACCGCTCGGCCTCGCCCTCGGCCTCCCCCTCGACGTCGCCGGCCGCGCCGACCAAGACGCCCGAGAAGACCGAGACGCCGTCGCAGAAGCCGAAGACCACGCCCACGCCCAGCGAGAAGCCCAAGACGACTCCGTCGCGTACGGCCACGCAGGCGCCGGAGAAGACCAGCGCCCCCGTGGCGGTGTCCGCGGAGACCCAGGCCGCGGCCGAGGTGCTCAAGCTCGTCAACGAGGAGCGGTCCAAGGTGGGCTGCAGCCCGGTCTCCGCCAACAGCGCGCTGGCCGAACTGGCTCAGGACTTCAGCGAGGACATGGCCGCACGCGGCTTCTTCGACCACACCGACCCGGACGGGGCGAGCCCCTGGGACCGGGCCGCGAAGGCCGGGATCACCGACCTCGGCGGCGAGAACATAGCCCGGGGGCAGGCCGACGCGGCAGCGGTGATGGAGGCCTGGATGAACAGCCCCGGGCACAAGGCGAACATCCTGAACTGCGACTTCAAGACGCTGGGCGTCGGCGTGCACATGGGGGCGGGCGGCCCTTGGTGGACACAGGACTTCGGTTACTAGGAGCCCTCTGCTCCCTCGGGCGCACTAACCCATAGTTAGTGCAACCTGTTGGTTAGCGCTGTGTTCGCGTACGCTTGCCTTATGGACACCATGGACGAGCGCACGGAGGACCAGAACCTCCCGTACAGCGTGTTCGCCAAGGCATGCCCCTCGCGCGGCACGCTCGAGCACGTCACGGGACGCTGGGGCGCGCTCACGCTCGGCGCCCTCCACGAGGGCTCGCTCCGCTTCAACGAGCTGCGCCGCCGGGTCGACGGCGTGAGCGAGAAGATGCTGTCCCAGACGTTGCACGCGCTCGAGCGCGACGGCCTGGTCCACCGCGAGGCCCAGCCGACGAACCCGCCCCGCGTGGACTACGAACTGACGCCGCTCGGCCACGAGGTCGCCGAGCGGCTGATCGGCCTCATCCAGTTCGTGGAGGGCCGGATGGACGACGTGCTCGCAGCACGCCGGCGCTACGACGTGACCCGCGGCGCCCGCTGACACCTCGGGCAGAAGTAGCTGGACCGGTTCATCCAGGCGCGCCGGCGCATCGGCGTGGCACACCGCTTGCACGGCAGCCCCTCGCGCCCGTACGCGTCCAGCGACCGGTCGAAGTAGCCCGACTCCCCGTTGACGTTGACGTACAGGCTGTCGAAGCTGGTGCCGCCCACCGCGAGGGCCTCGTTCATCACGTCCCTGATGTGGCCCAGGAGTTCGGCGGTGCGCGGGCGTGTGAAGTTCGCGGTCGGGCGCTCGTAGTGGATGCGGGTGCGCCACAGGGCCTCGTCCGCGTATATGTTGCCGACACCGCTGATCAACGACTGGTCGAGCAGGGCCCGTTTGATCGTCGTGCGCTTGCGGCGCAGGGCCTGGTGGAAGGCCTCGTCGTCGAAGAGCGGGTCCAGGGGGTCGCGGGCGATGTGCGCGATGACGTCGGGCAGGCCGTCGGGGGTGGTGTCGTGCAACGACAGGCCGCCGAAGGTGCGTTGGTCGACGAAGCGTAGTTCCGTGGCCAGGTCGTCCGCGAATTTCACCCGGATCCTGAGGTGCTTCTCGTCCGGGGCCTCGTGCGGCTGGACCAGGAGCTGGCCGCTCATGCCGAGGTGGGCCAGGATCGCCTCGTGCGCGTCCTCCAGGGGCAGCCACAGGTACTTGCCGCGCCGGCTGGGCGTGCCGACGCGGTGGCCCTTGAGCCGGTGGGCGAAGTCGTCGGCGCCGGCGAGATGGCGGCGCACCGCCCGCGGGTGCAGCACCTCGGCCTCGGCGACCGTCCGCTGGGCGACCCACCGCTCCAGACCGCGCCGTACGACCTCGACCTCGGGCAACTCGGGCATGGGGCTCCCCCGTCACAAACCGGTGTATGAGCCGAGCGCCCGCCCCGGGGCGGAAGCCGGGGGCGGGCGCTCGGACGCGCTTGTTCGGTCAGTCGGTCAGGCGGAGACCGACGAGGGGTCCTCGCCGTCCTGGGCGGCCTTCTCGGCCACCAGCTTGGCGCGCTCGTCCGCCGCGGCCTTGATGGACCGCCACGCGGATTCCGCGGCCTGCTGCTCCGCCTCCTTCTTGCTGCGGCCGGTGCCGGTGCCGTACGAGACGCCTCCGACGCGGGCGGCAGCAGTGAAGGTCTTCTCGTGGTCGGGGCCGGTCTCCGTGACCAGGTACTCGGGCACGCCGAGCGCCTCTGTCGCGGTGAGCTCCTGGAGGCTGGTCTTCCAGTCCAGGCCGGCTCCGAGGTTCGAGGACTTCTCGATCAGCGGGTCGAACAGGCGGTGCACCAGCTCCGCCGCCGAGTCCAGTCCCTGGTCGAGATAGACCGCGCCGATCACCGCTTCGAGGGTGTCGGCGAGGATGGAAGCCTTGTCCCGGCCGCCCGTGCCCTCTTCACCCCGGCCGAGCCGGACGAAGGAGCCCAGGTCGAGCCCGCGGCCGACCTCCGCCAGCGCACGCGAGTTGACCACCGCGGCCCGCAGCTTGGCCAGCTGGCCTTCGGGCAGGTCGGGGTGGGTGCGGTACAGCGTGTCCGTGACCACGAGGCCGAGCACGGAGTCCCCGAGGAACTCCAGGCGCTCGTTGGTGGGCAGGCCGCCGTTCTCGTATGCGTAGGAACGGTGGGTCAGCGCACGCACCAGAAGGGCGGACTCGAGCTTGTACCCGAGCCGCCCTTCCAACAGCGTGTGGGACGAGGCCGTGTTGTCCGCCGGGCTGCTCCCGATCTCGCGGGGAGCGTTCTTCTTAGGCGTGGACACTGTGCCTCTCACCAGCCGCTCAGACCTCGAGGACCTGGCGCTTGTTGTAAGTGCCGCAAGACGGGCACGCGATGTGCTGCTGCTTGGGCTCGTGGCAGCGCTCGCACGCAACCAGGGTGGGGACCGCAGCCTTCCACTGCGACCGGCGGTGGCGCGTGTTGCTGCGCGACATCTTCCGCTTCGGAACAGCCACGGCTACTTCTCCTGCTTCTCGTCGACGCCCGGTTCGGCGCCGCTCATCTCGTCCTTATCGCCGTCTTCGAGTGAACCGGCGAGTCCCTGCAGTGCCGCCCAACGGATGTCGACGGCGTCGTGGTGGTGGTCCGGGTCGTCCGCAAGGCGTGCTCCGCACTGGGCGCACAGTCCTGGACAGTCTTCCTGGCACACCGGCTGCATCGGCAGTGCGAGCACCACCGCATCGCGCAGCACGGGTTCGAGGTCGAACAGGCCGTCCTCGATGAAGAGCCTGTCCTCGTCTTCCTCGGCGTCGTCGGCCGGCTCCGCCTTGGGGCGGCCCCGGTCGTCGGCGTCAGGGTACGAGAACATCTCCTGGAAATCCGCTTCGAGCTCCAGCTCGAGCGGCTCCAGACACCTTACGCACTCCCCCTCGGCCACTGCACGGGCGGTGCCTGTGACGAGCACCCCCTCCATGACCGACTCGAGGCGGAGGTCGAGCTTCACCGGGGCGCCTTCCGGCACTCCGATGACTCCCTGGATACCGAAGTCCTTGGGAGCGTCGATCTCGCGGGTCAGGCGCTGCAGCGCACCAGGCCGCCGACCCAGCTCGTGTGTGTCGAACACGAGAGGGTTGCGGTGGTCGAGGCGGGCGTTCAGGGCCATTCCTGCTTTCGATCTTCTGAGCTCAGGGGCGCTGCCCTTCGGTGTTCCCAGGCAGCGTTGATCGCGGACGTACGCGCGACCGAAGAGCCAGGATACTGGACCTTTCGCTCACGGCCCAATCCGGTGTGCGCTCCCGGTCGGCGGCCCCGCTCGCGGGCGAGGTCAGCCGTTGCCTCGCCCCTGCTCGTAGGCCCGCAACTGCTCCGCGCTGATCATGCCGGTGTCGAAGAGGCTGGTCTCGTCGAGGGCGGGCATCTGCTGCTGCCCGGCGTATCCCGGCTGGGGCTGCTGGGCCTGCTGGGACTGCTGCGGGTCGTAGGCGCCCTGCTGGCTGTCGTAGCCCTGGTAGGCGTACGGGTCGGCCTGCTGGGCCTGCTGGTAGCCGTACGGGTCGGCCTGCTGGCCGCCGTACTGCTGCTGGTAGCCGTAGGGGTCGGCGGTCTGCTGCTGGTAGCCGTACGCCGGCTGCACGGTCTGCGGGTCGTACGGCGGCGGCACGGGCTGCTGCTCCGCCGGTGCGGCCTGAGGTGCCTGCGCGTCCTGCTCCGCGAGGGCGGTGAGGTCGGCCAGGTAGTCGGCGTCGCTGGAGTGCTGGACGGTGGACAGGTCGTCGGCGAGGGCGCCGAGGTCGTCACTGGCGATCCGGCCGTGCAGCTTCTGGCGGCCGCGGCCGACGGCCTCCAGGGTCTTGGCCAGGACCGCCTCGAAGGCGCCCAGCTTGACGTCGACGTACTCGTCGGCGGTGCGGCGCAGGGTGTCCGGGTCGTGGCTGCGCTCGGGGGCGTCGTCGTCCTCGTAGCCCTGCTCGTCGACGCCGGGTCCGGTGCCGAGGAGTTTCTCGCGGCCGCGGCCGACGGAGCCGAGGGTCTTGGTGAGGACGACCTCGAAGTTGGCGAGCTTGGAGTCGACGTAGTCGTCGGCCTCCGCGCGGATCTCCTCCGCCTCCTTGCGGGCCTCGGCGAGGATGCGGTCGGCCTCGGCCTGGGAGCGGCGGGCGATCTCGGTGTCGGAGATCAGCGAGCCCCGCTCGGCGTGGGCCTGCTCGATGATCCGCTCGGCCTCCTGGCGGGCCTGCTCGACCATCTGCTCGCGGCCGCCGATCAGCTCCTGGGCCTGCGCGAGGGAGCCGGGCAGGGCCTGGCGCACCTCTTCGAGCATCGAGAGCAGTTCGGCGCGGTTGACCACGCACGAGGCCGACATGGGCATCGACCGGGCACCGGAGACCGCGGACACGATCTCGTCGAGCTTCTTCTGCACGTCCACCTGTGCTCGCCACTCTCTACAGCTGTGTTGGAGACGGACGGGACGACTGTACGGCCATGAGGTTGCCGTCGGACAGCGGGTGACGGGCCGTCAGGGACCCGGTGTCCGGCTCAGTCCTTTCTGAGGCGCTGGGCGAGGGCGTCGAAGACCGCCGGCGGCACCAGGTGGGAGACGTCTCCTCCCCAGGTCGCGACCTCCTTGACCAGGGAGGAGGAGAGGAAGCTGTAGGTGGGGTTGGTGGGGACGAAGAGCGTTTCGACGCCTGTGAGGCCGTTGTTCATCTGGGCCATCTGCAGTTCGTAGTCGAAGTCGCTGACCGCGCGCAGGCCCTTGACGATGGCCGGGATGTCGCGCTCCTTGCAGAAGTCGACGAGGAGGCCGTGGAAGGCCTCGACGCGGACGTTCTCGTACTCGGCGGTGACCTGGCGGATCAGGTCGATCCGCTCCTCGATCTCGAACAGGCCCTTCTTGGCCTTGTTGATCATCACCGCGACATAGACCTCGTCGTACAGACGGGAGGCGCGGGCGATGATGTCGAGATGTCCGTTGGTGATGGGGTCGAACGACCCGGGACAGACGGCGCGGCGCACTTGGGTTCCCTCGCTCTCCGGTCCGGTCATCATGCGTCTTCGCACGTAGAGGCGGCGCGACCGTACCAAAACGTTCCCTCGCCGTAGCGACGGGCCCGGATCGCTTCGAAACCGTCCGGCCAGCGGAATTCGCCGCCTCTGGTGCTGCGCTCCACGGTGACGAGGGCGTCGGGCGCGAGCCACCCTTCTGTACGGAGTGTGAGCAGAATCTCCCGAAGATCGTCGTCCGAGACGGCGTACGGAGGGTCGAGGAAGGCGAGGTCGTACGGCTGCTGCGGCGGCGTCTGGATGATCTGCCGGGCCTTGCCCGCGCGGACCTCGGCGCCGGGCAGGCCCAGGCTCCTCACGTTCTCCCGGACGGTGCGGGCCGCCCGGGCGTCGGCCTCGACGAGCAGGGTGTGGCCGGCGCCGCGGGACAGGGCCTCCAGGCCGACGGCGCCGGAACCGGCGTACAGGTCGAGGACCCGCTCGCCGTCGAGGGGGCCGCCGAGCAGGGACTGCCAGGTGGAGAACAGGCCCTCGCGCGCGCGGTCGGAGGTGGGGCGGGTCCCGTGTCCGGGCGGGACGGCCAGACGGCGTCCACCGGCCCGGCCGGCGATCACGCGGGTCATGTCCTTGCGTTCCTCGGTCCTTGTCGGTGTGCTCTGGTCGTGGCCTGGTGTGTGCCCTGGTGGTGGCCTGGTCTGTGCGCTGGTGGTACCGGTCCCAGTCTGTCAGCCCTTCTCCAGGTACTGCTCCCTCTCCTCGTCCAGCAACGCGTCCAGCGCGGTGCGCAGGGCGGGCAGGTGTTCCAGGTCCGGGTCGGCGGCCACGATCCGGACGGCCTCCTCGCGGGCCTCGGCGATGATCTCCTCGTCGTCGATGACGGCGAGCATCCGCAGGGAGGAGCGGGTGCCGGACTGGGCCTGGCCGAGGACATCGCCCTCGCGGCGCTGTTCGAGGTCGATGCGGGAGAGCTCGAAGCCGTCGAGGGTGGCGGCCACGGAGTTCAGCCGCTGGCGGGCCGGGCTCGCCTCGGGCATCTCCGTGACCAGCAGGCACAGGCCGGCCGCCGAGCCACGGCCCACCCGGCCGCGCAGCTGGTGCAGCTGGGAGACGCCGAAGCGGTCGGCGTCCATGATCACCATCACCGTGGCATTGGGCACGTTGACGCCGACCTCGATGACCGTCGTGGCGACCAGGACGTCGGTCTCGCCGGCGGCGAAGCGGCGCATGACCGCGTCCTTGTCGTCGGGCTGCATACGGCCGTGCAGGACCTCGACCTTGAGGCTCTGCAGGGGCCCCTTGGCGAGCTGGTCGGCCACGTCGAGGACGGCGAGCGGCGGGCGCTTCTCGGCCTCGTCCTCGGGGGGCTTCTTCTTGGCGGCCTTGGGGTCCTCGTCCTCGTCGCCGATGCGCGGGCAGACGATGTACGCCTGATGGCCGTTCTCGACCTCCTCGCGTACGCGTTCCCAGGCCCTGGCCAGGAAGTGGGGCTTGTCGGCGGCCGGGACGACATGGCTGGCGATCGGCGAACGGCCGGCCGGGAGCTGGTCGAGGACGGAGGTCTCCAGGTCGCCGAAGACGGTCATGGCGACCGTGCGCGGGATCGGTGTGGCGGTCATGACCAGCAGGTGCGGCGGCTGTTTGCCCTTGCCGCGCAGGGCGTCGCGCTGCTCGACGCCGAAGCGGTGCTGTTCGTCGACGACGACCAGCCCGAGGTCGTGGAACTGCACCTTGTCCTCGATCAGGGCATGCGTGCCGATCACGATCCCGGCCTCTCCGGTCACCAGGTCGAGCAGCGCCTGCCGCCGGGCGGCCACCCCCATCGACCCGGTGAGCAGCACCACCTTGGTGGCCTGCTCGGCCCCGCCCAGCATCCCGCCCTCGGCCAGCTCGCCCATCATCTCGACGATCGACCGGTGATGCTGCTGGGCGAGCACCTCAGTGGGCGCGAGCATGGCGGCCTGGCCGCCGGCGTCGACCGTGGCGAGCATGGCGCGGAGGGCCACCATTGTCTTTCCACTACCGACCTCTCCCTGCAGCAACCGGTGCATCGGATGCTCCGTCGCCAGGTCGTCGAAGATCTCCTTGGAGACCCGCTGCTGGCCCTCGGTGAGGGTGAACGGGAGGCGGTCGTCGAAGGCCGTGAGGAGGCCGTCCGGCTTGGGTTTGCGGGGGACCGCCGGGAGTTGGGCGTCGGCGTGGCGGCGGCGGGCGAGGGCGATCTGGAGGACGAAGGCCTCGTCCCACTTGAGGCGGTCGCGGGCGCCGGCGACGTCAGCCTTGGTGTGCGGGCGGTGGATCTTCAGCAGGGCCTCGGGGAGGGAGACCAGGGCGCGGCCCTCGCGGAGCGAGTCCGGGAGCGGGTCGACGGCTTCCTGGGCGCTGGGCAGCACCGTCTGGATCGCCTTGCCGATCTTCCAGGACTCCAGCTTGGCGGTCGCGGGGTAGATCGGGATGAGCGCGCCGGCCCAGGTGTCGACGGCTTCCTCGGAATCGCCGCGCAGCAACTCGTATGCCGGATGCGCCAGTTGCAGACGGCGGTTGAAGACGGAGACCTTGCCCGCGAACATCGCGCGCGTGCCCGGCAGGAGCTCCTTGTGGGGCTTGTGAACGCCGTGGCCGAAGAAGACGAGTTGGAGGCGGCCGCTGCCGTCCGTGATCGTGACTTCCAGGCGCTGGCCCTTGCCGCGGGGCGCCTTGGCCGAGGCGAAGGTGTGCAGGCGGGCGTCGGCGACCTGGGCGACCACCGTGACGTGCTCGTCCAGGGGGAGGTCGGCGAGGTGGGTGAGCTGTCCGCGCTCCTCGTATCTGCGCGGGTAGTGGTGCAGGAGGTCGCCGACGGTGTGCAGGCCGAGATGCTCGGCCATCACCTTCGCGGTGGCGGGGCCGAGCACCTTTTTCAGTGGTTCTTCCAGTGCGGGCACGAGATCCATTCCACACCACGTCACTGACAATGGCCGTATACGTCCGGGAAACCCCTGGTCAGGCGGCTCGTTCGGGCTTTAGGATGGCGCGCTCCGGCCATCCTTCGCGGTCTCCGCCTCACACGGACCGCCCGACCCCGCGCCGTCGTCGTCCCCCCACCGGCGCTGTGATGATGGACTCCCAGACCTCACAGTCATCCCAGGCATCCCAATCACCCCAGTCACCTCATACGTTCCAGGTCGACCTGCGCGGTCTGGTGGACCTGCTCTCCCACCACCTCTACTCCAGTCCCAAGGTCTACCTGCGCGAGCTGTTGCAGAACGCGGTGGACGCGATCACCGCCCGGCGGGCCGAGCAGCCCGACGCCCCGGCCCGCGTGCGGCTGTACGCGGAGGGCGAGACCCTGCGTGTCGAGGACACGGGTGTGGGGCTCACCGAGGCGGACGTGCACAACCTGTTGGCGACGATCGGGCGCAGTTCCAAGCGTGCCGACGGGTTGCAGGAGGCCCGCTCCGACTTCCTCGGGCAGTTCGGCATCGGGCTGCTCGCCTGCTTCGTGGTCGCCGAGCGGATCCGGGTGGTCAGCCGCAGCGCGCGTACGCCGGGTGCCCCGCCCGTGGAGTGGACGGCGAGCGACGACGGCTCGTACACCGTGCGGACGCTGCCGGACGAGGCCCGTCCCGAACCGGGCACCACCGTGCACCTGGTGGCACGGGCCGGGGCCCGGGAGTGGCTCGCGCCGCAGCGTGTCCTCACGCTGGCGCGGGACTTCGGCTCGCTGCTGCCGTACGACGTGCGGGTGGGCGAGGAGGCGGTCACCGATCTGCCCGCGCCCTGGGACCGGCCGTATCCGAGCCCCGCCACCCGGAGGGTGGCCCTGGCGCGGCACTGTCACGAACTGTTCGGTTTCACGCCGCTGGACGCGATCGACCTGGACGTGCCGCTGGCCGGGATCCGCGGGGTGGCGTACGTCCTGCCGTCGGCGGTCAGCCCGGCCCAGCACGCGAGTCATCGCGTGCACCTCAAGGGCATGCTGCTGACCGAGCGGGCCGAACAGCTGCTGCCCGACTGGGCGTTCTTCGTGCGCTGCGTCCTGGACACCGACAGTCTGCGGCCCACGGCCTCTCGCGAGTCGCTGTACGAGGACGAGACGCTGGCCGCCGTACGGGAGACGCTGGGCGAAAGGATTCGGTCCTGGCTGACGGGCCTGGCGGCCGGTGATCCGGAACGGCTCGCGGCCTTCTTGTCCGTGCACCACCTGGGCGTGAAGTCCCTGGCGCGGCACGACAACGAGATGCTGCGCACGATGCTGCCGTGGCTGCCCTTCGAGACGACCGACGGGCGGCTGTCCCTGGAGGAGTTCGCACAGCGCCACCCGGTGGTGCACTTCACGCGGACGGTCGAGGAGTACCGGCAGGTCGCACCGATCGCGTCCGCGCAGGGCGTCGGCGTCATCAACGGCGGTTACACGTACGACAGCGAGCTGATCGAGGCGCTGCCGTCGGTGCGACCGGGCACGGTGGTCGCGGAGCTGGACACCGACACCGTGACCGCCCATCTCGACGCGGTCGATCCGGCCGAGGAGCTGGCCCTGTCCGGCTTCCTGGCGGCCGCGCGGGCGAAACTCGACCCACTGGGCTGTGACGTCGTACTGCGCGCCTTCCATCCCCTGTCCGTGCCCGCGCTGCACCTGGACGACCGGGCGGCCCGGCACGAGCAGGCCCGGGCGGAGGCCGAGGAGCAGGCCGACGACCTGTGGGCGGGCATCCTCGGCTCCCTGCGGGGCAGCGCCCCGCGCGCGCGTCTGGTGCTCAACCACCTCAACCCGCTGATCCGGCGCATCAGTTCGCTGCGCGATCCGGAGCTGATCGGCACCGCCACGGAGTCCCTGTACGGGCAGGCGCTGCTGATGGCGCAACGGCCGCTCAGGCCCGCCGATTCGGCGCTGCTGAACCGGGCGTTCATCGGCCTCCTGGAATGGGCCACGCACGGAGGTTCCGACTCCGACTCCGCGGGAGGCGGTCACTGATGGGTGAGATCACGGACTTCGACGCCCTGCGCCGGGCGATGGCGGAGAACGCCGAGCAGCCGGAGGGACCCGCCCGCAACACGCGCGCGGAGCAGCTGCTCGCCGAGGCCGAGAAGCTGAACATCCCGCTGGCGGTGATCGAGGCCCTCGGACACCAGCTGAAGGTCTACAACTACAGCTCCGAGAAGGACAAGATGTTCGTCCCCTTCGCGCGCCTGCTGCGCATGTGGGACGAGCGGCCCGAGGACTTCGACGAGTACGAGACGCACTCGCTGCACTGGGTCTTCAAGTGGATGTCGTCCGGCATGCTCGACCAGCCGCACATCCCGCTCGCCTCCATCGAGAAGTGGCTCGGCGAGATGGAGCACCGCTACCGGCTCGCAGGGCACTCCGAACGGGCGGTGCGCAGCGCCGAGTTCAGCGTGGCGGCGCACATCGGGGACGTCGCGCGGGCCGAGCGGGCGTACACCGCGTGGCTGGCCGCCGACCGGGACGGCATGGCCGACTGTCACGCCTGCGAGCTGCACGGCCAGGGCTGGTGGCAGGCGGAGCGCGGCCGGGACGAGGAGGCGCTGCGGCTGTGGGGGCCGGTCCTGGAGGGCGAGTTCACGTGCGCCCACGAGCCGCACACGGTGCTCGCGTCGTCCCTGGCACCCCTGCTGCGGCTGGGCCGCGAGGACGAGGCGCGCGCCCACCATCTGCGCGGCTTCCGGCTCGTGCGGGCCATGGAGAGCATGCGCGGCGCCTACGCGGACCATGTGGAGTTCTGCGTGCTGACGGGCAACGAGGCGCGCGGTCTGGAGCTGCTCGCGGAGCGGCCGGCGTACTTCACGGACGGCGGGCATCCGCGCAGCAAGCTGGATTTCATGGCCGTGGTCGCGCTGCTCATGGACCGCCTGACCGAGCTCGGGCTGGGTGACCAGCGGGTGCCGGGGCCGGCCGGCCGGGCATGGACCGCGCGGGAACTCGCCGCCCACGCGCGCGGGGAGGCCCTCGCGCTGGCCGCCCGCTTCGACACGCGCAACGGCACGGCGCACGTGAGCGAGCGGGCACGCGCGCGTATGGCGCAGCGGCCGTTGGTGGAGCGGCTGCCGCTGGGGGTGCGCTCGGCGCGGTCGGCCGCCGCGCCCGCGGTGACACCGCCACCGGTGGCCGTGGCCACCGAGGAGCCCGATCTGGCCGCGCTGTTGGCCGAGGCGCGGCGGCTGTCGGACACCCTGCGGCCGAACGCCGTGGAGGCGTGGGCGGCCGTCTCCCGGGCCGCCCGGGGCGTCGAACTGGACGCGCGCGACCGCGCGGAGATCGCCGAGCACAAGGCGATGGACCTGGGGCCCGAGGGGGCCGAGCTGTTCGAGCGCGCCGCCGGGCTGTACGCGGAGGCGGGCGACCCCGGGGAAGCGCTGGCGGCACGCGCGCGTGCGGCCTACGTACGCGCCCTCACGGGCCGGGTGGACGAGGCGCTCGCGGCGGTCGCCGAGCCGTACGACGAGGTCCTCGCGCTGTACGCGGAGGGCGGCACCGGCGTACGGCAGACCGCGTCCGTGCTGATGGGGCGGGCGCGGATCCTGATGCGGCGGGTGCATGAGGCCGACGGTTCCCCGGGGGCCGACGGCGCCTCGGTCGGTCCGGCCCTGGCCGACGCCGAGGCAGCCGCCCGGGAGGTGCTGGCCCTCGTCGACGGGCACACCGGGGACGACGTACGGCTCGCCTCGCGGGCCGCCGAGGCGCAGGCGATTCGGGCGGAGCTGGCGACGCTCACGGGGGATGTGGAGGCGGCCGCGGAGTTGTTCGCGCGGGCCGCGGGGGCGTTCGTCGGCGCGGGGCTGCCGTGGTTCGCGGTGGAGTACGAGGCACGGCTGGCCGGACTCGCGCACCACCTCGGCGACACGGCGGAGGCCGAGCGGGCGCTGCGGGCGGCCCTGGAACACGGCGGTCCTTACCTGGAGGCCATCGGACGGGCCCAGCTGCACCTCCAGCTCGCCGAGGTCGTCGGCGGCCGGGGGCTGGCTCAGGAGGCGGCCGAGCACGCCCTGGAGGCGGCGCACTGGGCCGACGAGGCCGGGGAGGGTTCCACGCTCGGCGCCTGGGCCCGGCAACAGCTCGGCGGGTTCCTGCTGCGGCAGGGGCGGTGGGCCGAGGCGGCCGAGGTGCTGGAGTCGGCGCTGCCCGACCTGAGCGCGCAGACGCACGGCGACGGCGCGATCGTCCAGACGCAGTGGTGGCTCGGGGACTGTCTGAGCGAGCTCGGCGAGCACCGCGCGGCGGCCGAACGGCGCCTCCAGGCCGCCGAGATCGCCCGGCACTGGCCCGAACAGCACGACCACGCCACCCTCGCCCACCTCGCCGCGGAATCCCTCGCCCACGCGGGCCTGCCCGCCGAGGCGGACCGCGCCTACGCGCGCGCGGGCGCCCTCTGGCACGGACTCGGCAACACCCACGGCCTCGTCCGCGCCTTGCGCGCCCGCGCGTGGCTGGCGCTGCGGGTGGAGGACGGGGTGGACGAGGCACCGGCTACGGAAGGCGGCGTGGAGGGCGCGCGGGGCGTCCCTCGCGCGGAGGGCGGCCCGGGCAGCGACCGCGAACGGGACGGGCTCGGCACGGCGGGCAGCACGGAGAGCGGAACGGACGGCGATTCGTTCGCGCTCAGCACGGAAGAGGGATCGGCCGGGTCGGTCGGCGCAGTCGGCGCAGTCGGCGCACAGGACTCGCCCGGCACGAGAACCGGGCCGGACAGCGCGCAGGACGGCTTGCCCTGGCAAGGCGGAGCGACCAGCGCGCGGGAGTTGATGGCGAGCGCCGTCCGGGAGTGTGTGGCGGCGTTGAGCGCGGCGGACGACGAGGACACGCGGCAGCGGCTCGTCGCCGAGCTCGGCCACACCCACCGGCAGTTCGGCGACCTGCTCGCCCGCTCCAGTGCCGAGGACGCCGACGACGGCGCCATCCGGGCGACGCTCGCGGAGGCGCTGTCCCAGATGGATGAGGCGATCTCGGTCTTCGGCTCCCTCGGGGACGAGGCCCGGCACAGCCGCACCGGCGCCGAACTCGCCGCGGGCTGGCTGGAGGCCGACCTGGGAGACGCCGCCCGTGCGGCGGCACGCGCGCGTGCGGTGCTGGCGGCCTACGGCGACGGGGACACCGACGACGAGACGGCACAGTCCCGGCGGACCGAGGCCGAGCAGATGCTCCAGCTCATGGAGGAGCAGCAGGAGGAGCAGGAAGGCTGACGGCGCCCGAGTCCATTTCCGGGGCTGTCCGGGTCTACTCGACCCCGATGAGCAGCAGCGCCCCTTGCCGCCCGCCCCGGTACACCACCGTGTCGACGGCGAGATACGACTCCCGCACGCGTGCCTCGAGGTGGTCGGCGACGGACTCGGGGGCCTCGTCGCCCAGGACGAGGGTCACCAGTTCGCCGCCGGCCGCGAGCATCCGGTCGAGAACCGTTTCAGCGGCGGCGGTGACGTCCGAGCCGATCACGGCCACGTCGCCGTCGATGAGACCGAGGACGTCTCCGGCCTGGCAGATGCCGGCCATGGTCCAGGACTGGCGTTCCGCGACGACGACCTCGGCGTAGCGGGTGGCGCCGGCCGCCGAGGTCATCGTCACGACGTCCTCGTCGAAGCGCCGCTCCGGCGCGTGCACGGCGAGCGCGGCGATCCCCTGGACCGCGGAGCGCGTCGGGATCAGAGCCACGCGGATGCCCTCCGCCCGGGCCTGCTCGGCCGCCGCGGCCGCGGTGTGCCGCAGGTCCGCGTCGTTGGGCAGCAGCACCACCTCGCGCGCGTGGGCCCGCCGTACGGCCTCCACGAGCTCCCCGCTCGCGGGCGGCTCCCCGGGGCGCGCGAGCACGGTGGTCGCGCCTTCCTCGCCGTAGAGCCCGGCCAGGCCCTCGCCGGGCACGACGGCCACGACGGCGCGCTGGGCCCGCTCCCGGGGCGGCCGCTCGGCGCCGGTGGTGTGCACATCACCGAGCCCGAAGTGCGTGATCCGGATCCGGTACGGCCGCCCGGCCTCGACACCCGCCTCCACGGCGGCGCCCGCGTCGTCGACGTGCACATGGACGTTCCACAGGCCGTCGCCGCCGACCACCACCAGCGAGTCCCCGAGGGCGTCGAGCCGTTCCCGCAGCCGCGCCACGGCCCCGTCGTCGGCCTCCAGGAGGTAGATCACCTCGAAGGCGGGCCCGCCCTCCGCCGGGACCCCGTCCGCGCACTCGCCCACGTCGTCCGAACCGGCGGCCACGCGCGAGTGGGACACCTGATCGTCGTCGCGTCCCTCCGTGTGCTCCACGCGCGCGTGCACCCCGGAAACCGGCTCCACAGCCCCGCCCTGCGCCTCCCCCGTGAAGGTCTCCACCAACGCACCGAGGACCGCCACCAGCCCCCGCCCGCCGGCGTCGACCACCCCCGCGCGCTCCAGGACCGCCAGCTGGCCCGGGGTCGCGGCGAGGGCCGCACGCGCCCCCTCGTAGGCCGCCCGGGCCACCGACGCGCAGTCGCCCTCGGCTCCGCCGGCCGCGTCGGCGGCGGCCGAGGCGACGGTGAGGACCGTGCCCTCGACGGGATGGGCCACGGCCTGGCGGGCGGAGTCGGCCGCGTGCCTGAGGGCGAGCCCGAGGCCCCGCCCGTCGGTGTGAGCCCTCTCGCCGTCGGCGGCGAGCACCTGTGCCATGCCCCGCAGCAGCTGCGCGAGGATCGTCCCGGAGTTGCCCCGCGCCCCGATGAGCGCCCCATGGGCCAGCGCCCGCACGGCGTCGGCCAGCGACGGCCCGTCCGCAGCCCCCAGACCCGCACCCGTCCCAGGGCCCGCACCGGCGCTAATGGACCCCATCGCGTGCCCCGCGAACACAGCCTCGACGGCCGCGACGGCCGACTCCACGGTCAGATACAGGTTCGTGCCGGTGTCCCCGTCGGCCACGGGATAGACGTTGATCGCGTCGATCTCCTCGCGCGCCCGCCCCAGCGCGTCCAGCGCGAGACCGCACCAGGTACGCACCGCGAGAGCATCGAAGAATGTCTGCGGCACCTGCGCCACCTGCGCCTCCCTGAGCTGCTGGACGTGGGACGCAGCGTAGACCTCGGGCCGGTGTCCGCCGGAGGAGGGCCGGGAGCAGGCCCCTGAGCTGCCATGGTAGTTTCGTTCTACGGGCGCAGTCGTTGTATGCTGCTCCGGTTGCCCGATCCGATCGGGCTCTCCCCCTGGCAACGCCACTCAGATCTCTGATCCTACGATCTCGATCCCGGCCTGCCGGGATCAACCGTAAGTGCATCTGAAGTCTTTGGAGTGACCCGTGGCTGCCAACTGCGACGTCTGCGGCAAGGGGCCGGGCTTCGGCAACAACATCTCGCACTCGCACCGCCGTACGTCCCGCCGCTGGAACCCGAACATCCAGCGTGTACGTACCGTGGTGGGCGGGACGCCGAAGCGCGTGAACGCTTGCACCTCGTGCATCAAGGCCGGCAAGGTCTCGCGCTGACGCTCAGCTAGCGCGCGGCCACTGCTGGTTCGCTGCACAGAGCCGGTCCACCTCGTGTGGACCGGCTTTTTGCCGTGCCCGCACAGCTACGTGCCCGCACAGCTACGTGCCCGCACAGCTACGTGCCCGCACAGCTACGAGCCCGCACAGCTACGAGCCCGCCCGGAACCGCCACCCGTGATCCACCGGCCCGACCCCGCCCCCCAGCGGGAACCCGGCCGCGATCGCCCCGGTGACGTACTCCTTCGCCGCCGCCACGGCCTCCGGCACGGACTGCCCCTTCGCGAGTCCCGACGCGATCGCCGACGCGAGGGTGCACCCCGTGCCGTGCGTGTGCCGGTTGTCGTACCTCGGTGCTCGCAGCCAGTGCTCCTCGGAACCGTCGGTGAGCAGATCCACGGCCTCGCCCGGCAGATGGCCTCCCTTGATCACCACCCACCGAGGCCCGTACGACAGCACGGCCGCCGCGGCCCCGCGCATCCGAGCCTCCGAGTCGACGTGCACACCCGTCAGTTGCGCCACCTCGTCGAGGTTCGGCGTCGCCACGGTCGCGACCGGCAGGAGCTTCGTCCGTACGGAATCGAGCGCAGAGGCCGCCAGCAGTGGGTCCCCGTGCTTGGACACGCCCACCGGGTCGACGACGGCGGGCGCGTCCGTCCCGCCGATCAACTCGGCGACCAGCTCCACGAGTGCCGCCGAGGCCAGCATCCCCGTCTTCACCGCCTGGACGCCGATGTCGTCGACCACGCTGCGGTACTGCGCCCGCACCGCCTCCACCGGCAGTTCCCAAGCCCCCTGCACACCGAGGGAGTTCTGCGCGGTGACCGCTGTCACGACACTCATGCCGTGCACGCCGAGCGCGAGCATCGTCTTCAGGTCGGCCTGAATGCCCGCGCCCCCACCGGAGTCGGAGCCCGCCACGGTCAGCACCCTCGGAAGGCTCATGACTCGATGTCCCCGAAGTGGTCCCAGCCGCCCTTCTTGGTCCACGGCGCCCCGTCGACCGTCACCTGAGGCAGCGCCGACGGGTTGAGCACCTCGCCGATGACCTTCCAGCGGGCCGGCAGCTTCACGTCCGGCGGGAACGTCGCCACGATCGCGTGGTCCTCTCCCCCGGTGAGCACCCACTGCATGGGGTCGACGCCGACGGCCTGCCCGATGTCGTTCATCTGCGAGGGGATGTCGATCGCGCCGGAACGGATGTCGATGCGGACCTTGCTGGCCTCGGCGATGTGCCCAAGGTCGGCGATCAGCCCGTCGCTCACGTCGCACATCGCGGTCGCTCCGAGCCCCGCGGCGGCCGGTCCCGCGTGGTACGGCGGCTCGGGGCGCCGGTGCGCCTCCACGAAGGCGCGCGGCGAGCGGAAACCGCGGGAGAGCACCGCGTAGCCGGCCGCGGACCAGCCCAGCCAGCCGGTCACCGCGACGAGGTCGCCGGGCTGCGCGCCCCCTCGTGTCACCGGCTCGTTGTTGCGCAGGTCGCCGAGCGCGGTGATCGACACCATGATCGTGTCGCCGCGCACGACGTCGCCGCCCACCACGGACGCGCCCGCGACCTGGCACTCGTCGCGCAGGCCGTCCATCAGCTCGACCGGCCAGGTCACCGGGAGTTCGGCCGGGACGACGAGACCGAGCAGCAGCGCGGTCGGTACGGCGCCCATGGCGGCGATGTCCGCGAGGTTCTGTGCGGCGGCCTTGCGTCCCACGTCGTAGGCGGTGGACCAGTCACGGCGGAAGTGCCGTCCCTCCAGGAGGATGTCGGTGCTGGCCACGACGCGCCGGTCGGGCGCGGCGACCACCGCGGCGTCGTCGCCGGGGCCGACCCGGACCGCCGGGGTGGTGGTGAGACGGGAGGTGAGCTCCCTGATGAGCCCGAACTCGCCCAGCTCACCAACAGTGCCCTTCATTGCCCTTACGCCCCTTCTGTACCTGTCCGTGCCCGCTCGCGCGTCACCAGTGTCCTCGATACGGTCGAGGTGACCGTCAACTTCTGTCGTGCCCGCACCCCGGCGCGCGAGCCCCGGTCCCCGCAGGTCTCCCCGCGACGAGCGGCGACGCGATACCGTGGCGTTCCTTTTCCCCACATGATCCTCGTGGCCGCCCTGGAGGTTCCGTGGTACAGGCGTACATCCTGATCCAGACGGAGGTCGGCAAGGCGTCGACCGTCGCCGAAACGATCAGCAAGATCCCTGGAGTCATCCAGGCCGAGGACGTGACAGGACCGTATGACGTGATTGTGCGTGCCCAGGCGGACACGGTCGACGATCTCGGTCGCATGGTGGTCGCGAAGGTCCAGCAAGTGGACGGCATCACCCGCACCCTGACCTGCCCGGTCGTCCATCTGTAGCCCCCGTCTACCCTGTGCCGGTGAACTCGTTCCGTCACCGGCACCGCTCGGTCATCCGCCTGCCCGCTGTCGCTCTGCTGATCACCGTCGCGGGCTGCTCCTCAGCAGACGACAGCGCGTCGGCGGCGGTTCCCAGTCCGGACCACTCGGTCGCGAAACTGTGCCGGAACCTGGACAAGGTACTGCCGGCGAAGGTGGACGGTGAGAGTCGCGACGATCCCGAGCCCGCGTCGGCGCTGACGGCGGGCTGGGGCAGCCCGGCGATCATACTTCGCTGCGGTGTCGTACAGCCGCCGAAGATGATCGACCCGAAGGTCGCCGAGGGAGCGGACCCGGACGCGGTGGCCGGTGGAGTGAACGGGGTCGACTGGCTGATGGAGGAGCAGGGCGACGGCGGGTACCGCTTCACGACCGCCAACCGCGAGGCCTACGTCGAGGTCCGGGTGCCCAAGGGGCCCGACAGCTCGGGGGTGCTGATCGACCTGGCCCCGGCGATCAAGAAGGCGATCCCCGAAGGGATCGCCGACTGAGGTGTACGAGGGTCAGCGCAGGCCCGTCGACCGGCGCAACGCCGCCTGGATCAGACGATCCACCAGCTCCGGGTAAGCGACCCCGCTCGCCTGCCACATCTGCGGGTACATCGAGATCGGTGTCATGCCGGGCATCGTGTTGATCTCGTTGATCACGAACTCGCCGTCCTCGGTGAGGAAGAAGTCCGCGCGGACCAGGCCCTCGCAGGACGCGGCCTCGAAGGCCTCCACCGCCAGCCGCCGCACCTCGGCGGTCTGCTCCTCGGTCAGCGGGGCGGGCACGACACCGGGTGTGGAGTCGATGTACTTCGCCTCGAAGTCGTAGTACGCGTGCGCGTCCGCCGGCGGGATCTCCGAGGGCACGCTCGCCCGGGGCCCGTCCTCGAACTCCAGCACCCCGCACTCGATCTCGCGGCCGCGCAGCGCCGCCTCCACGAGGATCTTCGGGTCGTGCCGCTGCGCCTCGGCGATCGCCTCGTCGAGCCCCGCCAGGTCGTCGACCTTGGTGATGCCGATCGACGAGCCCGCGCGCGCGGGCTTCACGAACAGCGGCCAGCCGTGCTCCCCGGCGAAGTCGACGATCTTCTTGCGGGCGGCGGACTCGTCGCGCTCCCACTCGCGCGGCCGGATCACCACGTACGGACCGACCCTGAGCCCGAAGGAGGTGAACACCCGCTTCATGTACTCCTTGTCCTGGCCGACGGCCGAGGCGAGCACGCCCGAACCGACGTACGGCACGCCGGACAGCTCCAGGAGGCCCTGGAGGGTGCCGTCCTCGCCGTACGGGCCGTGCAGGACGGGGAAGACCACGTCGACCTCGCCGAGCGCCTTGGGCACCGATCCGGGCTCGCTGTAGACGACTTCGCGGTTGCCGGGGTCGACGGGGAGCACCACGCCGCCCTCCCTCGACTCGGCCAGCTCCTCGACGTTCGGCGTACGGCGCTCGGTGATCGCCATGCGTTCCGGTTCGTCGGCGGTGAGCGCCCAGCGGCCGTCCTGGGTGATGCCGATCGGCAGGACGTCGTACTTCGTCCGGTCGATGGCCTTGAGGACGGCGCCGGCGGTGACCACGGAGATCCCGTGTTCGGAGCTGCGCCCGCCGAACACGACGGCCACGCGCGGCTTGCGAGGCGGCTGCTCAGGGCTCTGGGGGAGGTTCTCGGTGCTCATATCGCGTTGAGAGTACCCGCTGGTATCCGATTGGTCAGCGACCACTTGGCGGCCATTTGGCTGCCGTAGCTCAGCGTCGTTCCGCCTTCGCGCTGCGCGACATCAGCTCCTTGAGAGCCACCACCGGGGGCTTGCCCTCATGGACGATTCCCACGACCGTCTCCGTGATGGGCATGTCGACGCCGTGCCGGCGGGCCAGATCCAGCACGGACTCACAGGACTTGACGCCCTCGGCGGTCTGCTTGGTGACCGCGATCGTCTCCTGAAGGGTCATGCCCTTGCCGAGGTTGGTGCCGAAGGTGTGGTTGCGGGACAGCGGCGAGGAGCAGGTCGCCACCAGGTCACCCAGGCCCGCGAGTCCGGAGAAGGTGAGCGGGTCGGCGCCCATGACGAGGCCCAGCCGGGTGGTCTCCGCGAGGCCGCGCGTGATGAGCGAGCCCTTGGCGTTGTCGCCGAGTCCCATGCCGTCCGCGATGCCCACGGCGAGGCCGATGACGTTCTTGACCGCGCCGCCCAGTTCGCAGCCCACCACGTCCGTGTTGGTGTACGGCCGGAAGTACGGCGTGTGGCAGGCGGCCTGGAGCCGCTGGGCGACGGCCTCGTCGGTGCAGGCGACCACGGCGGCGGCCGGCATCCGCGCGGCGATCTCGCGGGCCAGGTTGGGCCCGGTGACCACGGCGACGCGGTCCTGCCCCACCTTGGCGACGTCCTCGATGACCTCGCTCATCCGCATGGCGGAACCGAGTTCGACGCCCTTCATGAGCGAGACGAGGATCGTGTTCGGCGCGAGCAGCGGCGTCCACTCGGCGAGGTTGGCGCGCAGCGTCTGCGAGGGGACGGACAGGATCGTGAAGTCGGCGCCGGCGGCGGCGTCGGCCGCGTCCGTGGTGGCCCGCATGTGCTCCGGCAGCTCGATGCCGGGAAAGTAGTCGGGGTTCGTCCGGGTGGAGTTGATCGCTTCCGCGACCTCCGCCCGGCGTGCCCACAGGGTGACCTCGCACCCCGCGTCGGCGAGCACCATGCCGAACGCCGTGCCCCACGAACCGGCGCTGAAGACCGCCGCCTTGACCGGCTTGCTCACGTGCCCTGCCCTTCTGCCTGCTTGCCCTTGTTCTTCGCCCGTGTCCGGCGCCGCTGCTCGATCCGCTCCCGTCGCGGGTCGTAGGGCGTCGTGGGCGCCTTCTCGCCGCGGATCTGCTCCAGCTGGCGGGTGATGGCGGCCATGATGACCTCCGTCGCCTCCTTCAGGAGCTCCGGGGTCATCTCCTTGTCGTAGAAGCGCGTGAGGTCCACCGGGGGGCCCGCGAGCACGTGGTGGGTCTTGCGCGGAAGGATGTCGGGCTTCTTGGCGTACGGCGGCAGCAGTTCGTTGGCGCCCCACTGGGCGACCGGGATCACCGGGCACTTGGTCTGCAGGGCGACCCGGGCGGCACCCGTCTTGCCGGTCATGGGCCAGCCGTTCGGGTCGCGGGTGAGGGTGCCCTCGGGGTAGAAGGCGACGCACTCGCCGCGCTCCACGGCGTCGATCGCGGCCCGGAAGGCGCTGAGCGCGTCGGTGCTCTCGCGGTAGACGGGGATCTGTCCGGTGCCGCGCATCGCGGCGGCCACGAATCCCTTGGTGAAAAGACTGGCCTTCGCCAGGAATCGCGGAACACGACCGGTGTTGTACTGGAAGTGCGCGTAAGCGAAGGGATCGATGTGCGAATTGTGGTTCACCGCGGTGATAAATCCGCCCTCGGCCGGAATGTGCTCCATTCCGCGCCAGTCCCGCTTGATCAGCACCACCAGCGGCGGTTTGCACAGGACCGCTGCGAAGCGGTACCAGAACCCGATTCTGCGGCGGGGCACGCGGACACCTTCCTCTAGGGCCTGGGGGCCGCACAAGTGTCGCCCCAGGCCGCCGGTCTGTCGAGAACACCGTACGCCCCGGTGCCGCGCCCACCAGATGGCCCTGGTGACGGCTGAGTGACAATGGCCGCGACAAGAGAGGGACGGAACGCTGGTGCAGTGGACCTTGGTCATACCCCTGAAGCCTCTGACGCGGGCCAAGAGCAGGCTCTCGGACACCGCCGCCGACGGGCTGCGCCCCGGCCTGGCCCTCGCGTTCGCCCAGGACACCGTCGCGGCCGCGCTGGCCTGCCCGGCGGTGAAGGATGTGGCGGTCGTCACGGACGACGCCCTGGCCGGCCGGGAACTGGGCTCGTTGGGCGCCCGGATCGTCGCCGACGAACCGAGCGGCGGCCTCAACACGGCCCTGGCGTACGCGGCGGCCGTCGTCCGCGCTTCGCGCCCCGACAGCGCCGTGGCCGCCCTGAACGCCGATCTTCCGGCGCTGCGCCCGCTGGAATTGGCCCGGGTTCTGGACGCGGCAGCGGAATTCCCCCGTGCTTTTCTCCCGGATGCCGCCGCAATTGGCACCACTCTGCTGGCCGCCCGGGAAGACCAGGAATTGCTGCCCGCCTTCGGCACGGATTCCCGGGCCCGCCATCGCGCCTCCGGGGCCGTGGAACTCGTCCTCGACGCGGTGGATTCCGTACGGCAGGACGTGGACACCGGTGACGACCTGCGGGCCGCGCTGGCGCTGGGGGTGGGTCCACGGACGGCCGCGCAGGCCGCGCGGCTGCTGATACCCGGGCAGTAGGCTGCTGTCATGCAGGCGACCGCATACACGTACGACGCCGAGACGCGCAGCGGCAGCGTGCTGCTCGACGACGGCACTCCCGTCCCCTTCGACGCCGCCGCGTTCGACGCGGGCGGGCTGCGGCTGCTGCGGCCCGGGCAGCGGGTGCGGATCGAGGTGGAGGGCGCCAAGGACAGCCCCCGGATCACCCTGGTGACGCTGCAGACGCTCTGAACCCCCGCACCGAGCCCCCGTAGACGCGCCGCGGGCCGGGCTCCCTGGGGAGTCCGGCCCGGCGCGTGAGTGCCCCTGTGCCCCTACCTGGTGCGGGAGGTGGCCTTCTTGGCGGTGGTCGAGCGGCCCGTCGACTTCTTGGCCGGGGCCTTCTTCGCCGGGGCCTTCTTGGCCGTCGCCTTCTTGGCGGTGGTCTTCTTCGCCGCGGTGGTCTTCTTGGCGGCCGCCGTGGTCTTCTTGGCGGTCGTCTTCTTGGCGGTGGCCTTCTTCGCGGCGGCCGTGGTCCGCTTCGCGGGCGCCGCCTTCTTCGCCGTGGTCCGCTTCGCTGCTGCCGCCTTGGTGGTCTTCTTGGCGGCGGCCTTCTTGACCGTCGGCGCCGCGGCACCGGTCAGGCTGCCCTTCGGCGCCTTCTTGACGGCGACTTCGCCACCGCGCGGGAGCTTCTTCGAGCCGCTGACCAGGTCCTTGAAGCCCTGGCCCGCGCGGAAACGCGGTACGGAGGTCTTCTTGACCCGAACCCGCTCGCCTGTCTGAGGGTTACGGGCGTACCGAGCCGGACGGTCGACCTTCTCGAACGAACCGAAGCCGGTGACCGAGACCCGCTCACCCCCGACCACCGCGCGGACGATGGCGTCCAGTACGTGGTCGACAGCATCGGCAGCCTGCTGGCGGCCGCCCATCTTGTCGGCAATCGCTTCTACGAGCTGCGCCTTGTTCACGTCTTCCCCTTCGGAGACATCGCCAGAACGAAAGTGTTCAAGCTTTTTCGCACGTTAGGCAGATATATACCGCAAATCAAACACGAAACGGGCTTATCACCCTCGTGCCGCAACAGACTCAGCAGTCTCAGATGTGTCTCAGCGTTCCTCGTCGGGGATTCGCCCCTCGTCGAGGTCCGCGTTGAACCTCTCCAGACGCCTTGTCGCTTCGGCGAGATCGTGCTTGGCCGCGGCCGTAATGACCAGCAGCTTCCGGGTCAGCGCCATCCGTACGCCCTCCGGGACTTGCAGTGCGCGCACTCTTGCGTGCGCTTCCTTGAGTTGGTCCGCGACTGCCGCATAGAGCTGGAGTTGGCCGTCGTGTTCCATGCACAGATTGTGCCATCTGGGGCGAGTTGTCGCCTGCTCAGGGTGCAACTGCCGCCTCAAACGGCCTCTCGGGCGTCCGCGGAAGCCGCGGTCACACACCTCGCGTACCCCGGCAACAGCCGTCGTAACGTGGGAAGTTGACAAGCCGCGTCGACGCAGGCGGGGCCGTTCGGGTGCAGACACGGCAGTACCCCCGATCGGGCTGATCGGGGGTACTGAAGGGATCTTCCGGTGGCCGAAACTCGACGTGTTCCGGCCCTGAAGCGTCAGACCTGAAGCGTCCGCGGCTTGTACGACGGCCGCTTGGCCTCGTAGGCGGCGATGTCGGCCTCGTTCTGGAGGGTGATGGAGATGTCGTCCAGCCCGTTCAGCAGCCGCCAACGGGCGTTCTCGTCGAGTTCGAAGGCGGCCGTGATGCCCTCGGCGCGCACCTCACGAGCCTCAAGGTCCACAGTGACCTCAGCTTGCACGTCCTTCTCGGTGAGCTCCCACAGCGCATCCACGATCTTCTGCTCCAGAACCACCGTGAGCAGGCCGTTCTTGAGCGAGTTGCCGCGGAAGATGTCCGCGAAGCGAGAGGAGATGACCGCCTTGAAGCCGTAGTTCTGCAGCGCCCAGACGGCGTGCTCACGGGAGGAGCCGGTGCCGAAGTCGGGGCCGGCGACCAGCACGGTGGCGCCCTGCCGCTCGGGCTGGTTGAGGACGAACGACGGGTCCTTGCGCCAGGCCTCGAACAGCCCGTCCTCGAAACCGTCCCTGGTCACCTTCTTGAGCCAGTGGGCGGGGATGATCTGGTCGGTGTCGACGTTGCTGCGGCGCAGCGGGACGGCCCGGCCGGTGTGCGTGGTGAATGCTTCCATGACTGATCAGACTCCAGCGGGCGTACGGGTCTCGGCGTCGGACAGGTCGGCCGGGGAGGCCAGGTGGCCCAGCACCGCCGTAGCGGCCGCGACCTGCGGCGACACCAGGTGCGTACGACCGCCCTTGCCCTGCCGGCCCTCGAAGTTGCGGTTGGAGGTGGACGCGGAGCGCTCACCGGGGGCCAGCTGGTCGGGGTTCATGCCCAGACACATCGAACAGCCCGCGTGCCGCCACTCGGCGCCGGCCTCCTTGAAGACCACGTCCAGGCCCTCGGAGACGGCCTGCAGACCCACGCGCGCGGAGCCCGGGACGACCAGCATCCGTACGCCGTCGGCGACTTTGCGGTCCTTGATGATCTCCGCGGCAGCGCGCAGGTCCTCGATACGGCCGTTGGTGCACGAGCCTACGAAGACGGTGTCCACCTTGATGGAGCGCAGCGGCTGTCCGGCCTCCAACCCCATGTATTCCAGGGCCTTTTCGGCGGCGAAGCGCTCCGAAGCGTCTTCGTACGAAGCAGGATCGGGGACGTGGGCCGAAAGCGGCGCGCCCTGGCCGGGGTTGGTGCCCCAGGTGACGAACGGCGACAGTTCGGCGGCCTCGATGACGACCTCGGCGTCGAACTCGGCGTCCTCGTCCGTCCTCAGCGTCTTCCAGTAGGCGACGGCCGCGTCCCAGTCCTCGCCCTTGGGGGCGTGCGGGCGGCCATCGAGGTACGCGAAGGTGGTCTCGTCGGGGGCGATCATGCCCGCGCGGGCGCCGGCCTCGATCGACATGTTGCAGATGGTCATCCGGGCTTCCATCGAGAGCTTCTCGATGGCGGAGCCGCGGTACTCCAGGACGTAGCCCTGGCCGCCGCCCGTACCGATCCTGGCGATGATCGCCAGGATCAGGTCCTTGGCGGTGACGCCGTCGGGCAGTTCGCCGTTGACGGTGATGGCCATGGTCTTGGGCCGGGCCATGGGCAGCGTCTGCGTGGCCAGCACGTGCTCGACCTGGGAGGTTCCGATGCCGAAGGCCAGGCCGCCGAAGGCACCGTGCGTGGAGGTGTGCGAGTCGCCGCAGACGACCGTCATGCCCGGCTGCGTCAGACCCAGCTGCGGGCCGACGACGTGTACGACGCCCTGCTCGACGTCACCGAGCGGGTGCAGGCGCACACCGAAGTCGGCGCAGTTCTTGCGCAGCGTCTCCAGCTGGACGCGGGAGACCGGGTCCGCGATCGGCTTGTCGATGTCGAGGGTCGGGGTGTTGTGGTCCTCGGTGGCGATGGTCAGGTCGAGTCGACGCACCCGGCGACCGCTCTTGCGAAGGCCGTCGAAGGCCTGCGGGCTGGTCACCTCGTGCAGCAGGTGCAGATCGATGAAGAGGAGGTCGGGCTCGCCCTCGGCGCGCCGGACGACGTGATCGTCCCAGACCTTCTCCGCGAGTGTCCTACCCATCGCTTTCCCTCCGGCCGGAAAACGGCTCCGGCCCAACTAGAGATCTTGAGGAGACAGCTGCCCGCGCCCCTGTATTCGGGCATCCGCCGCCGGGCCCCTTGAAATGCGGGCCGCTGTGTCTTCAAGAGTGGCGTGTTCCACCGAAAATTGAACTTGCGTTTCACAGAGTGAGACGCGAGTATCGTTGCATGGACAACAGTAGCGGCGTCGGCGTTCTGGACAAGGCAGCCCTTGTCCTGAGCGCCCTGGAGTCCGGTCCGGCCACCCTCGCGGGTCTGGTCTCGGCCACCGGGCTGGCACGACCCACGGCCCACCGGTTGGCCGTGGCTCTGGAACACCACCGCATGGTGGCGCGCGACATGCAGGGCCGTTTCATTCTCGGCCCCCGCCTGGCGGAACTGGCGGCGGCCGCGGGTGAGGACCGCCTCCTCGCCACCGCAGGCCCGGTGCTCACCCACCTCCGTGACATCACGGGCGAGAGCGCGCAGCTCTACCGCCGCCAGGGCGACATGCGTATCTGCGTCGCCGCGGCGGAGCGCCTGTCCGGCCTGCGGGACACGGTTCCGGTCGGCTCGACGCTCACGATGAAGGCCGGCTCCTCGGCCCAGATCCTGATGGCCTGGGAGGAGCCGGAGCGCCTGCACCGCGGCCTCCAGGGCGCCCGCTTCACGGCCACGGCGCTCTCCGGCGTACGGCGTCGGGGCTGGGCCCAGTCCATCGGCGAGCGCGAGCCGGGCGTCGCCTCCGTCTCCGCGCCCGTACGCGGCCCCTCCAACCGGGTGGTGGCCGCTGTCTCGGTCTCCGGCCCCATCGAGCGCCTGACGCGCCACCCGGGCCGTATGCACGCCCAGGCGGTCATCGACGCCGCCGCCCGCCTCTCCGAGGCCCTGCGCCGCACCGGCTGACCAGCGGCCGGCGATCGGGAAGAGGGCTCGCCTCAACGCCGCGGCAGGCCCTGTCCCCCGACGTCCGTCCCGCTCACTTCACCTTGAGTCGATCGGCCGCCCGGTCGCCGCGCCGGGCGACCGGCACGACTCCGGTGGCCCGGCCCAGGCCGAACTCGGGCATGTTCACGTAGACCGACTCGTAGGACCCGGCGGGCACGACGTACGTCTCGTGCCAGAAGCCGACCTTTCCCCTTCCCGCGCGCAGCCGCCGGTTGAAGGCGGCCCAGGCCGGGCGGTGCCGCTTGTCCGGCGCCGAGGCGTACGCGAGGAGCTTCTCCTTCGAGTCCCAGTACTGCACGAGGTACACCACTCGCGGGAAGCCCAGCAGGTACTGGTACTCCAGCAGTCCGTCGCCCTTCTCGCGCGAGAGCTCCGCGAGCATGGCGGGCATGGCCCTGGCGACCGGCCACCAACTCCGCGGCGACATGAAGCTGTTGAAGCGCATCCCGATGAGGAAGACGACGATCTCGTCCTCGCTCGCGGCGGTCATGCGCCCTTCGATCGGTTTGCTCATGATGTCCCCCATCCACCATCGCTGGATAGCATCGCTATCCACCCTTGGATAGTGCCACTCCCCAAGAGAGGGCGCAAGCGATGAATTGGACACCCGTGCGGCGTCGAGGACTTGGACACGCCGATGGGCCCCCACCGAAGTGGAGGCCCATCGATCTACGTACCCCCGACCGGATTCGAACCGGCGCTACCGCCTTGAGAGGGCGGCGTGCTAGGCCGCTACACAACGGGGGCGTGGACTCTGCGTTTCCGCAGGTCCGAGCTGGTCTACCTGGACTCGAACCAAGACTAACTGAACCAGAATCAGTCGTGCTGCCAATTACACCATAGACCAATGTGGTTTAGACCAGTCAGTACCCCCGACCGGATTCGAACCGGCGCTACCGCCTTGAGAGGGCGGCGTGCTAGGCCGCTACACAACGGGGGCCCTAGCGATCCCGAGAAGATCGGAATCAGTACCCCCGACCGGATTCGAACCGGCGCTACTGCCTTGAGAGGGCAGCGTGCTAGGCCGCTACACAACGGGGGCTTTTGCAGATGAGCTCTGCGAGCTGGCCTACCTGGACTCGAACCAAGACTAACTGAACCAGAATCAGTCGTGCTGCCAATTACACCATAGGCCACTGGAACGCAAGCCCCTGAGGGGATCTTGTTCTAGCTTGCTCCTCCGGGTCCGGCCTTTCGGCCCGATCCGCGGCGGCGCAGGAAGAACATTACCCGAAGGTGGACGGGGCTCCAAAACGACTATCCGTGCCGAGGAGTGCCGGTAGTTCGGTGAGGGAGGCGATCCGGTGCGGTCCGGCGGGTGCGTCGACGCCGGTGTACACCCCGTCCCGGTTGATCCACACCGACAGCAGTCCGGCGTCGGCGGCACCCCGTCCGTCGATCTCCGGATGGTCGCCCACGTACGCCACTTGGTGCGGCGCGAGCTCCAGCGCGTCGCAGGCCGCGTGGAAGGCGCCGGCCTCCGGTTTGGACATGCCGAGCTCCGCTGCGCACAGGATGACCTCGAAGCGATCGTGCACGCCGAGCACGCGCAGCTTGCGGTCCTGAACGTGAATACTCGAGTTGGACAGCACGGCGTGTCGGTGGCTCACGGCGAGGGCGTCCAGGACCGGCAGGACGTCCGGGAAGAGGGCCCACACGGACTCGTAGTGCGTGATGTACCGCGCGAACCACGCGTCGGCGTCCGTGTCGCTCAGCTGCTCGCCCAGGAAGACCCGTACGCGGTCCCTCCGCTGCCCCTCGAAGCTCACCTCACCCGCCGCGAAGCGCGCCCACTGGGCGTCGGTGACCTGCCGCCACCGCAGAAGGGCCTGCTCCGGAGTCTCGTCTCCGGTGAGCAGGCCCTCGGCGGCCAGGTGACTGCGCATGCCCTCGCGGTCCGCGGTCGTGTAGTCGAAGAGGGTGTCGTCGACGTCCCAGATCACGGCTCGGATGCTCATGATCTGACGGTAACCCGGTGCCGGTGACCTCGTCCGTCGCTTTCCGGAGCCCCCGCAGCCCGGCATGCCGTAATTTGGTGGGACCGACGAGCGAAAGAGCGAGCCACAGCCATGACCGAGTACCGCGTCCAGTTCACCGTCGAGGCCCGCGCGGCGTACGACGCTCTGCCCGGAGAACGTCAGGCCCAGTTGGACAGGGCTGTGCGGATACTGGCCCGTGACCCCTTCCGCAAGCACTCGACCGCTCAGCTGGGTCCTGACGAGAATCTGCGCAAGGCGTACGTGGCCCCCGGTGTGGTGCTGGAGTACATGGTGGCCGGCGCGATCATGGTCGTCGTCGTTGTGGAGATCTTCGACGAGAGCGCCTACCTGATCGACGAGAACGACGCCGTATGACGAATGTCGTGAGGGGCGGCCCCCGGTGACCCGGGTGCCGCCCCTCACGCGTGCCCGGGTTACGCCGCGAGCCTCGCCAGCGCCGCGTCGATCCGGGTCAGCGTCTTCTCCTTGCCCAGGACCTCCAGGGACTCGAAGAGGGGCAGGCCGACCGTGCGGCCGGTGACGGCCACGCGGACCGGGGCCTGGGCCTTGCCGAGCTTGAGGCCGTGGGTCTCGCCGGCGGCCAGGACGGCCTCCTTCAGGGAGTCCGGGGACGTCCAGTCGGCCGACTCGAGCTTCTCACGAGCGGTGCGCAGGAGGGCGTCCGAGCCTTCCTTCATGGCCTTCGTCCAGGACGGCTCGTCGAAGACCGGCTCCGGGAGGAACAGGAAGTCGACGTTGTCCGTGATCTCGGAGAGGACCTTGAGACGGGTCTGCGCGTGCGGGGCGATCGCCTGCCACTTCACCTCGTCGAAGGCCTCCGGGGCCCACGGCGCGAACGGGGCCTGGAGCCACGGGCGGCAGCGCTCCGTGAAGTCCTTCACGTCCAGCAGGCGGATGTGGTCGCCGTTGATCGCCTCGCACTTCTTCAGGTCGAAGCGGGCCGGGTTGGGGTTCACGTCCGCGATGTCGAAGGCCGCGATCATCTCGTCCATCGTGAAGATGTCCTGGTCGGCGGAGAGCGACCAGCCGAGGAGGGAAAGGTAGTTGAGGAGGCCCTCGGGCAGGAAGCCGCGCTCGCGGTAGAGGTTCAGCGACGACTGCGGGTCCCGCTTGGAGAGCTTCTTGTTGCCCTCGCCCATCACGTACGGCAGGTGGCCGAAGGACGGGATCTGCTTTGCGACGCCCAGCTCCATCAGCGCCTTGTACAGGGCGATCTGACGGGGCGTCGAGGACAGCAGGTCCTCGCCGCGCAGGACGTGGGTGATCTCCATCAGGGCGTCGTCGACCGGGTTGACGAGCGTGTAGAGGGGCGCGCCGTTCGCGCGGACGATGCCGTAGTCCGGGACGTTCTCCGGCGTGAACGTCAGCTCGCCGCGGACCAGGTCCGTGAAGGTGATCGTCTCGTCGGGCATGCGGAAGCGGACGATCGGGGTGCGGTCCTGGGCCTGGTACTCCGCGACCTGCTGTGCGGTCAGGTCACGGCAGTGGCCGTCGTAGCCGGACGGCCGGCCTGCGGCGCGGGCGGCCTCGCGGCGGGTGTCCAGCTCCTCCTGGGAGCAGTAGCAGTAATAGGCGTGACCGCCCTCGATCAGCTTCTGCGCGACGTCCTTGTACAGGTCCATGCGCTGCGACTGGCGGTAGGGCGCGTGGGGGCCGCCGACCTCGGGGCCCTCGTCCCAGTCGAAGCCGAGCCAGCGCATCGAGTCGAGGAGCTGCTCGTAGGACTCCTCGGAGTCGCGGGCCGCGTCGGTGTCCTCGATACGGAATACGAATTGAGCACCGCTGCCCTGGTGGTGCCGGGCGAACGCCCAGTTGAACAGGGCCGTGCGGACCAGGCCCACGTGGGGGTTACCGGTGGGCGACGGGCAGAAACGTACGCGGACGGGTGCGCTAGCCACGCTTGACAACCTTGTTGGTGAGAGTGCCGATGCCTTCGATGGTGACGGCGACCTCGTCGCCGACGGTGAGGGGCCCGACGCCTGCCGGGGTGCCCGTGAGGATCACGTCGCCGGGGAGCAGCGTCATGGCCTCGGAGATGTTCACGATCAGATCCTCGATCGGGTGGATCATCTCGCTGGTCCGGCCGAGCTGGCGCTGCTGGCCGTTGACCGTGAGCTGGATCGTTAGATCGCTCGGGTCCAGGTCGGTCTCCACCCAGGGGCCGAGCGGGCAGGAGGTGTCGAAGCCCTTGGCCCGCGCCCACTGCTTCTCGCGCTTTTGGACGTCGCGGGCGGTGATGTCGTTGGCGCAGGTGTAGCCGAGGATGACGTCCTTGACGCGCTCGCGCGGGACCTCGCGGCACATGCGGCCGATGACGACGGCCAGTTCGGCCTCGTGGTGCAGGTCCGCGGAGAAGGTGGGGTACTGGATCTCGTCGCCGGAGCCGATCACCGAGGTGGACGGCTTGAAGAAGGCGAACGGGGCGTCGGGCACCTCGTTGCCGAGTTCTTTCGCGTGCTCGGCGTAGTTGCGGCCGAAGGCCACGACCTTGTTGGGCAGCACCGGTGGCAGTAGCCGTACCTTGCTCAGCGGGACCTTCGTACCGGAGAGCTCGAAGTCCGCGAACGGGATGCCCTTGATGATGTCGAGGACGAGTTCGTCCGGCCTGTCACCCTCGACCGCGCCGAAGGCGACGTTCCCGTCGATGGAGAATCTGGCGATGCGCACGGGATCCTTGCGCCCCTCACTGAGCTGGCTGGAGTCTGACGCTCCAGGCTAGCGCGGCTGGGCCTGTCCGGCGGATCAGGCCGGAGGAAAGCGGCGTTGCCCCATGAACGCCGGTGAGCGGGGTCTGGTGCGTGCGGCTGCAAGTCGGAGGAGGCTGTGACATCAGCCGCTGCCGCGGCGGGCGGCGCGATGGGGGTCCCCCGCTCGAGCGAAGTCGAGAGTGGGGGGGATGGGGGTGCCCGCGCGAGCCCTGTTCGAGCGTGGGGAGCGTGACGAGAACGCGGCAGATGGGCGCCCGCCGCGAGCGGCTGGTGTCACTGCGCGCCCGCGTCTGCGGCAGGATCCGCCGGACAGGCCCGAGCGGCGGGCGCCTCGCGCATCTGCGCTGGGCGCCCTTGACATCGCTGTGGGCCTTGGTGATCTACTCCTGCTTGGTGATCTACTTCTCGGCGGAGGCCGCGGCGGGGATCTCCATGAGCACGGTGCGCCGGGGGTTGGCGGTCTGCTCGGGGAGGGCGACGGAGTGCTCCGGCTGTTCCGGGATCCGCAGTTCGTCGGCGTCCTTCAGGTGCGCCAGCGTCGTGCGCCGCGGGTTGGCGATCTTGTGGAACATCATCGTCGTCTTCACGGTTGTGCGAGATCCTGTCCTGTGCGGGCGCCGGGAGGGTCCAAGGACCTCCGGACCGGCGCGGGTTGTCGGATTTGCCATCTCTGTAAAGCGTCAGGCTAAACATGCAATTCCCCTGCGCCGCGCACAGACTCAATGATCCGCGTGTGAGTTTGCTCACGAGGGTATGGGCAAAGCGGTCAAATCGAACCTACGTATCACCCCAACGAAACGGACATTAGGCCCCTGAAGCCATCATTCCGCTCCTGATCATGGCGACTGGGACACCCCTCCGTTCCGGGTGACTCGCGGGTAAAAGTCCGTTATGAAGCGGATCCCTTTCTACGACCGGTGACGCACCACTCACGTGGTGTCACGTATGTCACGGCATGGCCTACGGGCCTTGTTGGAGATCCGGCACTGTGCTGGAATTCCACGGACCGCCGCAGGAATCGAGCCGGCGCACAGGGGGCGCAGAGAAGCGCCGAGTGGCGGCGAGACAGGGGGAGCCAGCGCCGGTTACTCACGACCATCAGGGTGCGTATTCAGGACGCCCCCTACGACGCCGACACCGTCCTTCCGTTCACGCGGAGGGGCGCCTGGTCCAGAGGTTGCGACGCTAGTGCAGGGACGTTTCAAGAGGGATGGCAGCGCTTCGGCGGAGTCGGAGCCGCACGGCGGGACCGACCGCGGTTCCTCGCCCCAGCACGCCCAGAACCCGGGCCCGGGCCCGTCGGGCGACGGGGGTGAGCGCTCCGGGCGCCTCGGCGCGTCGGCACCCTCGGGGTCTGCCGGCCCCGCCGCTCCGACCGTGCCGGTGAAGCCGCCGAAAGGCCCGTCCGGCCCCGGTCCGCGAATAGCCCTGCGCAACTGGCGCATCTCCACCCGTCTGGTGGCGCTGCTGACGCTCCCGGTGGTCGCGGCCACCTCGCTGGGCGCGCTGCGCATCAACCAGTCCATGGACGACATCCAGCAGCTCGACAACATGAAGCTGCTGACGGAGATGACCAAGCAGGCCACCGAGCTGGCCGCGGCGCTCCAGGAGGAGCGCGACCAGTCGGCCGGCCCCCTGGCGCACGGCGCGAAGGCGACCGACTACACGGTCAAGGGCTACCGGGACAAGACGAACCGTGCCGTGACCGCCTTCCAGGACGCCGCCGAGGAGGTCGACGCCTCCAACCGGGACGGCAACCTCCAGGGCGTCCGCGAGAGCCTGGTCGGCCTCGTCCGCGACCTGGCCGGCCTGTCGGCGATCCGCAGCAACGCTTACGAGACCAAGAACAACGCCTCCCAGACGGTCGAGGGCTACCACCGCCTCATCACCCACCTGCTCGACCTCTCGCAGGACATGGCGGAGGCCACCTCCAACCCCGAGATGATCCAGCGCACGCGCGCCCTGTCGGCCTTCTCGTCCGCCAAGGAGTACGCCTCCATCCAGCGCGCGATCCTCGCGGCGGCGCTGCCCGCCAGCAACACCTCCCCGGGCAACCTCTCCGAGAGCGACCGGCTCTACGCCGAGGGCGCTCTGCAGAGCGGGCAGTCCGAGCTCTCCAGCTTCCGCAGCATCTACGGCACGGAACAGGCTCCCGAGCTCCTCAAGCCCATCGAAGAGGGCAACCCCACCATCCAGGACACCGACCTCTACGCCGGCCGCGCCTTCGGCCGGACGGACGGCCTGGCCGGTCTGGACAAGCGTTCCTACAAGGACTGGGTCGACGACAGCTCGACCAAGATCGACCAGATGGGCAACATCGAGCACACGCTGCTCGAGGACATGGAGCAGAAGGCCCGCCAGCTGCGCAACGAGTCCGAGCAGGAAGCGATCATCTCCGGTGCGCTGATCCTGCTCGTGCTCGGCGTCTCGCTGGTCGGCGCGTTCGTCGTGGCCCGGTCCATGATCCGCTCGCTGCGCCGCCTGCAGGAGACCGCGACCAAGGTCGCGCAGGACCGGCTGCCCGAGCTGGTCAAGCAGCTGTCGGAGTCCGACCCGCAGGACGTCGACACCTCCGTGGAGTCGGTCGGTGTGCACTCCCGGGACGAGATCGGCCAGGTGGCCGCGGCCTTCGACGACGTGCACCGCGAGGCGGTCCGCCTCGCCGCCGAGCAGGCCCTGCTGCGGGGCAACGTCAACGCGATGTTCACCAACCTCTCGCGCCGCTCCCAGGGTCTGATCCAGCGCCAGCTGTCGCTGATCTCCGAACTGGAGTCCCGCGAGGCCGACCCGGACCAGCTGTCCTCGCTGTTCAAGCTGGACCACCTCGCCACCCGTATGCGCCGGAACGGCGAAAACCTCCTCGTCCTCGCGGGCGAGGAGCCCGGCCGCCGCTGGACCCGCCCGGTCCCGCTGGTCGACGTGCTGCGTGCCGCCGCGTCCGAGGTGGAGCAGTACGAGCGCATCGAGCTGGCCTCCGTGCCCACCACCGAAGTGGCCGGCCGCGTGGTCAACGACCTCGTGCACCTGCTCGCCGAGCTGCTGGAGAACGCGACCTCGTTCTCCTCCCCGCAGACCAAGGTCAAGGTCACCGGTCACGCACTGCCCGACGGCCGTGTGCTGATCGAGATCCACGACACCGGTATCGGCCTCTCCCCCGAGGACCTCGCGGCGATCAACGAGCGGCTCGCCTCGCCGCCCACCGTGGACGTCTCGGTCTCCCGCCGCATGGGTCTGTTCGTGGTCGGCCGCCTTTCGCAGCGCCACGGCATCCGCATCCAGCTGCGCCCCTCCGACTCCGGCGGTACGACCGCGCTGGTCATGCTGCCCGTCGACGTCGCCCAGGGCGGCAAGAAGCCGCAGCCCAAGCCGGGTCAGGGCGCCGCTTCCGGTGGCGGTGCCGCCGCGGCGGCCGCCGCCGGTGTGGCAGCCGCCCGGCGCGGAAACGGTCAAGCAGGCGGTGGCGCCCTCGGCGGCGCCCCGGCAAGTGCCGGTGCTCTCGGTGCACCGCCCTCGGGTGGTCGGCTCAATGCCGGTCAGGGCCCGCGGGCCGCGCTGCCCGGACGTGACGGCGGCGGTCGCCCGGGTGCCCCCGGTGGAGCGCGCGGACCGCTGGGTCCCGGCGCGCCGCAGCAGGGCCGTCCGGCTCCGGCCGGCGCGGGCGCCGGTTTCGGCGGCCAGGCGCCTGGTGCCCCGCAGGGCCTGCAGGCCGCGGGCACGGGAGCGCCGCAGGGCCAGGACGCCTTCGGGGGCGGCCGTGGCGCCGCGCCCGGTCAGGCGCAGTCGTCGAA